>NZ_JBBKZV010000015.1:0-137765 GCF_037889915.1 Variovorax humicola
CGATGCGCTCGCGCTGCGACTCGTCCTGGCGGATCAGCGCACGCATGGCGCGGATGGTTTCCGCCGCGCGCTTGTCGTCGCGCACCACCGACTCGAGAACGCGCCGGATCAAAGCGGGGTCCACGTCGTCGCGCGCCAGATACTTGAGGCCCGCCTGCGCATTGCTCAGGATGGCCGCCAGCGGCTGGTTCAGTTCATGTGCGATCGCCGCCGTGAGCGCGCCGATGCGCGCCACGCGGTCGGCGTGCCAGACGCGCTGGCGCAACTGGCGCGCTTCCTCCTCCGTGCGCGCCAGCACCATGGCACTGGCGAGAAGCTCTCCGACGATCTTGAGCCTGGCGACCATGTCGGGCGACCAGCTGCAAGCGCTGCGAATGGACGCGAACGAGAGCACGGCGGTCACGCGCCCGCCCACGCGCAGCGGGATGGAAAGGTGCGAGCGCAAGCCGGTTTCTCGCACGTGCTGCGCCTCGGCCACGGCCTCGGGCGGGAGATCCTCCGGCAGTCTTTCCAACGACAGGATGCGCCCGGCCCTCAGCTCACCCAGAAACCAGGGCAGCCGGTACGGGTAGCGGCCCGGTTGCAGGGGTCGCAATCCATCGGCGGCCACCGAGCACAGCACGTTGAGATGGTCCCCGGCCACCAGTTCGGCGAAGGTGCAACGGTCGTAGCCAAGCACCGCGACCAGTTGGGACAACGTGCGCTCGCTCTTGCTCAGGAAGTCGCCGCTGGCGATGTCGGCCAGACCCTCCGACAGGTCGACCAGCAATTGCTCGAAACCGAGCTGCACCAGCAGGAGGGCGTCGGCGTCCGATCGCGATCGGGAACCGTCGGCGTCCAGTGAAGTTCCGGCCGACATGCGGCTCATCCCCTTCTCCTTGTTTGATCCGCAGAAAGTTCCGGGGCCGCAACCCGTCGACGCGAGCCGCACCGAAAACAAACAGGCAAGTCCGGTCGTCGGCGCAACATCCCGCATCCTTGCCGGTCCCATGTTCCCACGGAGCGCAGCACCGTGAGAGGCGGCAACCCATCGGATCATCGATGAGCGATTCGACCGGTGTCAAGCGGCGAGGAGGGGTGTCAGGCAGAGGCGAGGGGCCGCGATGGCTTCCTTGTCTTCAAGTAGCCCCATTTCGCCCATCGACATGCGCGACCCAGTCGATCGAATCCAGCAGCGCTGCAGCATCCACCGGCTTGTGGAAGAAGTGCCGCGCCCCCATTTCGCGCGCCCTGCGCCGGGCAGCCGTACCGTCGCTCGATGACAGGGCGATGATGGGCAGCGTTCGTGCGACGCTGTGCAGGGAAGCGCGCACCGACGCGTCTCTCTCCCATACGCCAGACACATCGAGCAGCACGCATACCGGCTGGTGGGCTTGCACCCGGACCAGGAAATCCTCCACCGACGCGCACGGCATCGCTTCCAGTCCCGCGGACTCCAGCAGGCGCGAGAGGCCCTCGCGCACCGACGCATCGCCATCGACGACGTAGACGATCCGCATGGCGCCTGTTTTCGACATTTCGAGTTCCCTCCTCCTGCCAGCCATTGATTTCTCTACATGTAGCGCTCGGCCTTCGAGAGCAGGTCTTCTTCCGGAGGCATCTCCGCGAGCGGACACCGCACGATGGCGATCACCACGTTGACGCCCTCCCCGATGGCGAGTTCCGTCATGACAAACTCGTTGACGGGCCCGGGATGGTCGGCCTCCACCCGCACGCCCATCCGGCTCAGGCGCAGTGGCGTGCGCTTCAGGCTCACATGCTGATCGGGGTGCAAGAACACGGCATCGATGTGCCTGATGTAGGCGTCGAGCGTCGCGACGCCGGCCTTCGTCTCGATGTAGTCGTGCACCGTCTCGTTGAGTTCGCGTTCCAGCGCTGCGATTTGCGATCGCGTCTGCGCCGTGTCCTCGAGCAGCCCTGCCGCCCCGTCCACCGCGAGCTTCACCAGCCGCAGGCGCGCGCCGAGCCAGGCCTTGCGCTCGCCCAGCGCGGCAGCCTTCATGTCCAGGTCGACGATTCGCTTGAGCGCGAGTTGCGCAAGGCGCCGGATGATGCGCCGGCCCACCTCCAGCCGCGTCGCATCGACCGTGGCCGAGGGCGCGAAGAGCCGGTGGCCCGAAAAGCTCACGGTGGCCTGAGGCACATCGTGCTGGACGGTATCGCCGTGCTGCTGCACTCCCAGCACGGTGCGCTCCTCGCGCTTCATCGCCAACAAGGCAAAGGCCTCGCCGGATTCCCGGTTCGATGGCTCGCGGAACAACTCGCGCAGTTCCTTGCTGCGGCCGAGGAAGGCGGGCACGTCGTCGGCCGAGGCGAAGAAGGCATTCAGCCGCGGGTCATCGCTCCAGGACGCGCGCGTGAGCAGAAGCGGCTCCAGCGGCTCCCGGGCCATCGCGCGCAGGTGCGAGATCGTCTTGCGCACGCAGTCTTCGAGCTTGCCCGCATAGCGCGACTGCAGGCGGATGCGTGGATCCACCGTCTCGACCACGAGCTCGGTCATGTCGGCAACCAGTTGCCGCTCCTCGGCATCGCCGGCATGCGCGGCCTCTCTCCCGAACAGTGCCGCGACGACGCGATCGAACAATGAAGACGTTTCCATGCTCTGCTCGCTCGGCGCCGGCGGGGACCGGGCTACCAATCCATCTTGGGCACCCATGCTCGCAGCACGCGGCCCTGATAGGAACGCCCATTGATGCGCTGCGCCAGCGACTCCGCCTGCGCCCGCGACATCTCCACCACGTCGATGAGCGCCGTGGGCGTACCGCTCTCGTTGGCCAGTCGGATCTTGTCCGCCTTCGCAAAGCTGGAGAGCGCTTCGCGAATGCCGTCCTCGGTGATGTCGTCGGGGAGATTTCCTATGACGATGTGCAACTGTTGCATGTGTCATCCCCTGGAATGGAATCGTTGCATCCTAGTTCCCACCGGATAGGGCGCGCAAATCCTACTTTGGTTGGATTCCCAGTCCATGGGGCCCGGCGCAAGCTCACGGCTCCGAACACGCCGGATCGCATCTGGCCCGAAGCGCCACCCGGAGGATCGACTCATGAATGCAGCCGAGTACCTCGCGCTCGAAACGCTGCGCGATGGTCGCCCCGTGCGCATCCGCGCACTGAGGCCTGTCGAGCGCGAATTGATGCGCGCGGCGGTCGTTTATCAACTCCAGCTGCCGTGACTCTCGTGCAAATGGATGGCCGCCACATTTCTGAAACAAAGGGCTCGGACGATGGCCCTTCGACAGCAGGAGCGAGATGACAGACAAACCCCCCTTCCCAACCGGTCTTTCCCCCCTGTTCGGCCTGTGGCCGATGCAGGCCGCGCAGACCGCCGCCGAGTACGGCATCGATGCCTGGCAACGCGCCATCCTCACCTTGGACGTGCTGCGCGAGCGCGGCAACCAATATATCGAGCACACGAAATCCGGCAAGCCGCCGGTGCTCGTCTTCGATTACGAAATGGTGCTCGACGCGCGGGAGTTTCCAAAGCCCGCCAACTACGCGCTGGTGCGCATCAAGCCCGGCGCGACGCACGCCAAGACGGACCCCGGCAAGCGGCCCTTCGTGGTGATCGATCCGCGCGCCGGCCACGGCCCGGGCATCGGCGGCTTCAAGATGGACAGCGAAATCGGCATCGCGTTGCAGCATGGCCATCCCTGCTACTTCGTGATGTTCTTCCCGATGCCGATGCCGGGCCAGACCATCGAATCGGTCTGCGCCGCGGAGATCGCCTTCATGCGCAAGGTCAACGAACTTCACTCCGAATCCGATGGCAAGCCCTTCGTGATCGGCAATTGCCAGGGCGGCTGGGCGCTCATCATGCTGGCGGCGCTGGCGCCACAGGAGGTCGGCCCGATCCTGCTGGCGGGCTCGCCCGTGTCGTACTGGGCCGGCGTCGAAGGCAAGAATCCGATGCGCTATTCGGGCGGGCTGATGGGCGGTACCTGGCTGGCTTCGTTCGCAGGCGACATGGGTCACGGCAAGTTCGACGGCGCCCATCTGGTCAGCAACTTCGAGGGCCTGAATCCGTCGAACACGTACTGGACGAAGCTCTACAGCCTGTATTCGCAGGTCGACACCGAGCGGGAGCGCTTCCTCGAATTCGAAAAGTGGTGGGGCGGCCTCTTCCTCATGAACAAGGAGGAGATGGAGTGGATCACGAAGAACCTCTTCGTCGGCAACAAGCTTTCGGCTGGCAAGGTGGAATCCTTCGACGGCAAGCATCGCGTGGACATCCGGAACATCCGCACGCCGATCGTCGTGTTCGCGTCGTGGGGTGACAACATCACGCCGCCGCAGCAGGCGCTCAACTGGATTCCCGATTCCTATTCGAGCGTGGACGAGATTCGCTTGAACGAGCAGACCATCGTCTATTGCCTGCACGAGAAGATCGGCCACCTGGGCATCTTCGTCTCCGCGGGTGTGGCCAAGCGCGAAACCTCCGAGCTGGCCAGCGCGCTCGACCTCATCGAGACGCTGCCGCCCGGCCTCTACGAGGCGGTGATCCAGGACACGCAGCCCGACATGCCCGGCCTGGCCTACCTCGAAGGCCGCTACCTGATCCAGTTCGCCGCGCGCACCATGGACGACATCCTCGCTCTCGATGACGGACGCAAGGACGAACAGGCATTCGAGGTGGTCGATCGCGTGGCCCAGATCAACCAGGGGCTCTACGACACCTTCGCCTCGCCCGTGGTCAAGGCCATGTCGAGCGAAATGGGCGCCGAGGCGGTGCGAGCCGCCAATCCGGCACGCGTGGAGCGCTGGGGGATGTCGGACCTCAATCCATGGATGTACTGGGTGAAGGCGCTCGCCGAAAACGTGCGCGCCAATCGCCGCCCTGCAGCACCGGACAACCCTTTCGCGAAAGCCGAGCGCGAAATGTCCAACACCATCGAGCAATCGCTCGACCGCGTGCGGGACGCGCGCGACGAGATGTCCGAGCGCATGTTCAAGGCGATCTACGAGGCGCCGTGGCTCGCCGCGGCCGTCGGACTCGGCGCCGACACGCTGGGCCGGCGCGGTCCGCAGTCGGCCACCTGGGAAAAGGACGAACTCAAGCGCCTCAAGCGCCAGGAGATCGAGTCGCAGTTCGAGACCGGCACGATCGTGGATGCGTGGGCACGGCTTTTGCTGTATGTGCGCCGGGAAGAAAACGTGGTCGACGAACGTCCTTACAACCTGATGCGGCGAATGATCGACGAGATCGAGCCCGAGCACCGTCCATCGCTCGCAGCGGTCAAGGCGGCGATGAAGCGGCAGGCTTTCGTGGTGGCGCTCGACGAGGAGCGCGCTGTCGCGGCACTGCCGCTGCTCGTGCCGGAGATGCATCAGCGCCGCAAGGGCTTCGAGGCGGCCCGGAAAGTCGCCAGCGCGCGCGGCAAGCCGACGGCGCATCAGGAAGAACGGTTTCGCCGTCTTGCAAGCATCCTTTCCCTCGATACGCCGGTCAAGCCACGGAGAACCGCATGAGTCACGAAAAGTACGACCGCCTCATCGAGGTTGCGAGATCGCTCGAAGCCATTGCAACGGCGGTAGTCCATCCATGCGACGCCAGTTCGCTCGCCGGCGCGCTGGATGCCGCACGGATGGGCCTGATCCGCCCGATTCTCGTCGGGCCGAGGGCGAAGATCGAAGCCGTGGCACGGGAGAACGGGCTCGACCTTTCCGGCTGCGAGTTGGTGGATGCGCCGCACAGCGAAGCCGCCGCGACGCAGGCGGTCGAGCTGGTGAAAGCCGGCAGGGCCGAGGCCCTGATGAAAGGCAGCCTGCACACCGATGAGCTCATGGCCGCGGTGGTGCGCAAGGACACCGGCCTGCGCACGGCGCGCCGCATCAGCCACTGCTTCGTGATGGACGTGCCTGCGCACGAAGATGCACTGATCATTTCCGATGCGGCCGTGAACATCGCGCCCACGCTCGAGGTGAAGATGGACATCGTGCAGAACGCGATTGATCTCGGGCATGCGCTGCGGGTGCCCGAAGTGCGCGTCGCCATCCTGTCGGCCATGGAAACGGTCAATCCGAAGGTGCCTTCGACGGTCGAGGCCGCGGCGCTGTGCAAGATGGCGGATCGCGGCCAGATCACCGGCGGCATTCTGGACGGGCCGCTGGCGCTGGACAACGCGATCGACCTGGCAGCCGCGGGCATCAAGAAGATCGTCTCGCCGGTCGCAGGGCGGGCGAACGTGCTCATCGTTCCCAACCTCGAAGCCGGCAACATGCTCGCCAAGAGCCTGAGCTTCCTCGCGCAAGCCGACTCGGCCGGCATCGTGCTGGGTGCGAAGGTGCCGATCATCCTCACCAGCCGCGCCGATTCGGTGACCGCGCGCCTCGCCTCATGTGCTGTCGCTGTGATGGTTGCGCACGCGCGGCGCGAAAGCCCGACGAAGGTGATCGCTTGAGCGCCGCACGCCGAGGGAGGCGCCAATGAACGATGCCATCGTCGTCCTCAACGCCGGGTCGTCGAGCCTCAAGTTCTCGCTCTTCGCGGGCTCCGACGATCTGCCCTTCGTCGCGGGCGGGCAAGTCTCGGGCCTGTACACCGCCGCGTCGCGCTTCGTGGGGAAGGACGCGGCAGGAAAGCAGGTCGCCGAAAAGCGCTGGGATGCCGACGCGAAACTGGACCACCACGGCGCCATCGCGCACATCGTGGAATGGCTGAAGACCACGCACGGGCACGAGCACCGGCTGTCGGCCGTCGGCCACCGGGTCGTGCATGGCGGCATGGACTACGCAGCGCCGGTGCGGGTCGACAGCGAAGTGGTGGCACGGCTCGAAAAGCTGGTGCCCCTCGCGCCGCTGCACCAGCCGCACAACCTGGCGCCGATCCGCGCCCTGTTGAAGCGCGCTCCCGAACTGCCGCAGGTCGCTTGCTTCGACACCGCCATGCATCGCTCCAATCCACCGCTGGCCCAGATGTTCGCGCTGCCGAAGGCGCTCTCGGACGAAGGCGTGAGGCGCTACGGCTTTCATGGCCTTTCATACGAGTACATCGCATCGGTGCTGCCGAAGTTCGATCCCCATGCCGCGAGCGGCAGGACCGTGGTGCTGCACCTTGGAAACGGCGCGAGCATGTGTGCATTGCAAGCCGGCCGCAGCATCGCCAGCACCATGGGTTTCACTGCTGTCGACGGCCTGCCGATGGGCACGCGCTGCGGTGCGCTGGACCCGGGCGTGATCCTCTATCTCATGGATGAGCGCGGCATGGATGCGCGCGCCATCGAAAAGCTGATCTACAGCCAGTCGGGGCTGCTCGGTGTCTCCGGCGTGTCGAGCGACATGCGCGAACTGCTCGAGTCCGACCAGCCGCAGGCGAAGGTGGCGGTCGATCTCTTTGTCTACCGCATCGGCCGCGAACTCGGTTCGCTCGCGGCGGCGCTGGGCGGACTCGATGCGATCGTCTTCACCGCCGGCATCGGCGAGCACGCACCCGCGGTGCGTGAGCGGATTTGCAGCCAGGCCGCATGGCTGGGCGTCGAACTCGACCCCGATGCCAATGCAAGCCGAGCCCCCCGCATCAGCACGCCGTCCAGCCGGGTCTCCGCCTGGGTGATCCCCACCAATGAAGAGTTGATGATCGCCCGGCATACGCGCGACCTGCTCGCACGAGGATGAACGCCATGACACCACAACACAACCCCGTCCTTGCCGGCAAGAAGGCCCTTGTGGTGGGCGTCGCCAACGAGCATTCGATCGCCTACGGCTGCGCGAATGCCTTTCGCAGCCTCGGCGCCGAACTGGCGATCACCTACCTCAACGAGAAGGCGCGGCCGTATGTCGAGCCGCTCGCGAAGGCGCTGGATGCGCCCATCGTGCTGCCGCTCGACGTCGAGCAACCGGGACAACTCGAAGCCGTGTTCAAGGCCATCGAGGACCAGTGGGGACGATTGGACATCCTTGTGCACTCCATCGCGTTCGCGCCGAAAGCCGACCTGCAGGGCGGCCTCCTCGACTGCTCGGCGGAGGGCTTCCAGCGGGCGATGGACGTTTCATGCCACTCCCTGATACGCATGGCGCGGCTTGCGACGCCGCTGATGACCGAGGGCGGCACCATGGTCGCCATGAGTTATCTCGGCGCGCAGAAGGTCGTGCCCAACTACAACGTGATGGGGCCGGTGAAGGCGGCGCTGGAGGCGGTATGCCGCTACCTCGCCTACGAGCTCGGTCCCAAGGGCATCCGCGTGCATCCGGTTTCGCCCGGCCCGCTCAAGACGCGCGCCGCCTCGGGCCTGAAGGACTTCGACCTGCTGCTCACCGAGGCTGCGAACCGCGCACCGGTGGGGGAACTGGTCGACATCGACGATGTCGGCTTTGCCTGCGCCTACCTCGCCACGCCGTATGCAAGGAGGCTGACCGGGCAGACGCTCTACGTGGACGGTGGCGTCAACATCATGGGGTGAGGCTGATCCTGGGCGCCGTCGGTGCCCAGGCGTTCATCGACATGCAGAGGGACGGACGACGCGTCGGAAGGGTTCGGTCGCGACCTACCCGGTAGAAGTCCCGCTGTTGGCGGCCTTGCCGGCGCAACTGCGGCAGGCCGACTTGGCGATGCTGGGCAACCTGCATCGGCGTATCGGCGACGAAGCCCCGGGGCCCCGGGGCCGGACTCGCAGACAGGCGTGCAGGCCGGTACGCGTCACGCGTATCAACACAGCAGCGTGGACGACATGTCCCTGGTTGGCGCGCAAGTGCGCCACAACGTGGCAGACGGCTGGATCGGGCGGCTGGGCGTACGCATCAGGGGCGATCTCGCCACCGGCGCCGGACGGCTGCAGCCGTACGCGCGAGTGAACTTGTACCGGGCGAACTTCGGGGACGACGTGGTCAGCTTCAATGGCCCGGCGGGATCGAGCGCGATCGCCAGCGCGAACGGCTACAGCGCGGCCGAGGCGGCCGCCGGCGCAACGCTGGCGCTGACCACCGCGACCAGCCTGTACGGCGAGATCGGCCACCTCTGGGGCATCGGGGGAGCTGCGACAGTCAAGTCCTCGGTACTGGCTTCGCTTGGCATCAAGGTGCGCTGGTAATCGTCCCGACTGCATGACGCCGGAAGGCCAGTCGACGCGGCACAGGAGCGTGGCAAAGCTGGGCCGCAAGCGTCTGCTCTGCGATTGCTTGCAAAACATGAACTCCGAAACAAAAATGCCTGCTATCGATTCGATAGCAGGCATTCCTCAAGCGGTTTGGTAGGCCGTGTTGGACTTGAACCAACGACCAAAGGATTATGAGTCCTCTGCTCTAACCAACTGAGCTAACGGCCCGCGCGGCCGGGATTCTAGTCGGCACCCTTGCCCGCCCTGTCTTCACTTGCGCCCGCTCAACGCATTGGTCACCAGACGCGACGTGATGTCGACGATCTGGATCATGCGTTCGTAGGGCATCCGCGTGGGGCCGATCACGCCGAGGGTGCCGACCACTTGCCCGTCGACCTCGTAATTGGCACTGACCACGGAGAGTTCTTCGACCGGCACAAGCTGGCTCTCGCCGCCGATGAAGATACGCACGCCTTCGGCCTTGCTCGACACATCCAGCAGCCGCATGAGTTGCGCCTTCTGCTCGAACAGATCGAACGCGCGGCGCAATTGGCCCATGTCGCTGGAAAAGTCGCTCACCGAAAGCAGGTTGCGCTCACCCGACACCACGACTTCGTCCTGCGCCTCCGTCAGCACCTCGCTGCTCACGGCCACGGCCGCCTGCATCAGCGCTGCGATTTCGCCGCGAAGCTTTTCCATTTCCGATTGAAGCCGGTCGCGCACCTGCTCGATCGACAAGCCGGCAAAGTTGGCGTTGATGTAGTTCGACGCCTCGACCAGTTGCGACTGCGTGTAGTCGGTTTCCGGAAAGATCACGCGGTTCTGCACGTCGCCGTCGGGCGAGACGATGATGACCAGCAGGCGACGGTCCGACAGCCGCATGAACTCGATGTGCCGGAACACCGAAGCCCGGCGCGGCGCCATCACCACGCCGACAAAGTGCGAGAGGTTCGACAGCAACTGCGCGGCGTTGACGATGACCTTTTGCGGCTGGTCCGGCGACAGCGGCGGTGTCGTGAAAGGTTCACGCCGGCTGGTCAACATGGTGTCGACGAACAGACGATAGCCGCGCGCCGTGGGAATGCGTCCGGCCGAGGTGTGCGGACTGGCAATCAGGCCAAGCTCTTCGAGGTCGGACATCACGTTGCGGATGGTCGCCGGCGAGAGCTCCAGGCCCGGCGTTCGCGAGAGCGTGCGCGAGCCGACAGGCTGGCCGTCCGCGATATAGCGTTCAACCAGAGTCTTGAGCAGAAGCTTGGCGCGGTCGTCCAACATCTGGCAATTTTAATGTTGTAATTTGGTCATGACTCTCCGCTTCCGGCACGTCGCCCTCATCGGTAAATACCAGGCGTCCGGCGTCCGCGCGCAGGGCAACGCCCTCGATGGCGTGATGAGCGAAATCGCCTCCTTCCTCGAAAACCAGGGCTGCGAAGTGGTCGTCGAGCAATCGACTGACGTGTCACCCGAGTCGGGCCGCTACCAGGCCCTTGCGCTCGACCAGATCGGCGAGCAATGCGACCTCGGCCTCGTCGTGGGCGGCGACGGCACGATGCTGGGCGTCGGGCGCCAACTGGCCCGCCATGGCTTGCCCCTGATCGGCATCAACCGCGGCCGGCTCGGCTTCATCACCGACATTCCGCTCGACAACTACCACGCGGCGCTCGTCCCGATGCTCGCGGGCGAGTTCGAGGAAGACCATCGCAGCCTGATGCATGCGCAGGTCTTTCGCGGCGAAGAAATCGTCTTCACGGCATACGCGATGAACGACGTGGTGGTGAATCGCGGCGCCACTTCCGGCATGGTGGAGTTGCGCGTGTCGGTGGGCCGGCACTTCGTGGCCAACCAGCGCGCAGACGGCTTGATCATCGCAACGGCCACCGGCTCGACGGCCTATGCACTGTCGGCCGGCGGGCCCCTGCTCCATCCGGCGATTCCGGGCTGGGTGCTGGTGCCGATCGCGCCGCACACCTTGTCGAACCGGCCCATCCTGCTGCCCGATGCGGACGAGGTCACCATCGAGCTGGTGGCCGGCCGCGATGCAAGCGCCAATTTCGACATGCAGTCGCTCGCCTCGCTGCAGCACGGCGACCGCATCGTGGTGCGCCGCTCCGACTACCGCGTGCGCTTCCTGCACCCCAAAGGCTGGAGCTACTTCGACACCCTGCGCAAGAAACTGCACTGGAACGAAGGAGGCTCATGAGCCACCTTGCTTCCCGGGAGACCTGACTTGGCTTTAAGACGCATCGCCCTGCGCGATTTCGTGATCGTGCGTGAACTCGAACTCGACCTGTCGAGCGGGTTCACGGTGCTGACCGGCGAAACCGGCGCAGGCAAATCCATCCTGATCGACGCATTGCAACTGGCGCTCGGCAACCGGGCCGATGCCGGCGCAGTGCGCGAGGGCGCCGAGCGGCTGGACGTGTCGGCGGAGTTCGATGCGGACACGACGCTCGCCGGCTGGCTGGACGAGGGCGGCTTCGAAGCCGACGATTCGCTGCTGCTGCGCCGCACTGTCGACCTCCAGGGCCGCAGCCGCGGCTGGATCAACGGCAGCCCCGCGACGGCCACGCAGCTGCGCGAACTCGGCGACCGCCTGCTCGATATTCACGGCCAGCATGCATGGCAGAGCCTCACGCGGCCCGACGCGGTGCGCGGCCTGCTCGATGCGTATGCCGGCGTGCGCACGGACGCGCTGGACGCCTGTTGGCATGCATGGCGCCAGTCGCTCGCGGCGCTCGAAACGGCGCGATCCGCACAGGATTCGCTGCAACGCGACCGGGAACGATTGCAATGGCAGATCGGCGAGGTCATGAAGCTTGCGCCTGGTGCCGACGAGTGGGAAGAACTTTCTGCGAACCATGCGCGCGCGTCCAACGCACAGACGCTGATCGAGGCAGCCGAAGGCGCCCGCGAGGCCCTGGAAGGCGACGACGGCGGCGCGCTGAGCGCCCTCACTCGTGCGGCCACGCTGTTGCAGAACTGCGAGCACATCGAACCCGAATTCAAGGCGCTCGGCGAAGTGCTCGCGTCGAGCGTGGCGCAGGCCGCCGATGCCGCGCACACGCTGCATGGCTATCTGCGGCATGCGGACACCGATCCGCAGACCCTGGCCGAACTCGACGAGCGCATGGGACTCTGGATGTCGCTGGCAAGACGCTACAAGCGCGGCCCGGCCGACCTGCCCGCCTTGCTTGCGGGCTGGCAGGACGAGCTCAAGGCACTTGATGCGGCCAGCGACCTCGAAACGCTCGAACTCGTCGAACAGGCGGCCCAGCAAGCCTTCATGAAAGAAGCCGGCACCGTCGGCAAGACACGCAAGCAGGCGGCACCCAGACTCGCAAAGGCCGTCACGCTCGCCATGCAAGGCCTTGGCATGCAGGGTGGCACCTTCGAAGTGAAGCTGCAAACGCTCGCCCAACCCGGCCGTGCGGGCCTCGAAGACATCAGCTTCCTCGTCAGCGGCCACCCCGGCAGTACGCCGCGGCCGATCGGCAAGGTCGCATCGGGCGGGGAACTCTCGCGCATCGCGCTCGCCATTGCCGTCACGACCAGCGAACTCGGTGCCGCCCAGACCTTGATCTTCGACGAGGTGGATGCCGGCGTCGGCGGCGCCGTCGCTGAAACGGTCGGCCGCCTGATGAAGCAGTTGGGCCGCGACCGCCAGGTGCTCGCCGTGACCCATCTGCCGCAGGTTGCCGCGTGCGCCGACCACCATCTCGTCGTGGCCAAGCGCCAGGTCGCCGGCCGCACCGAAAGCGGTGTCACGCCACTCGAAGGCGCGGCGCGGGAGAAAGAGGTCGCCAGGATGCTGGGCGGCGAAAAGGTGTCCCAGACCTCGCTCGCGCATGCGCGCGAGATGCTCGACAAGACGTCGACGGAAGCGCGGGCATGAGGGCCGCCTGGCCGCCCGAAGGCGCTCGTACGGCAGTGCGATGCACGGAGGTTACCTGATGAGAGCCCAACCCGGAGGCCGCCATGAGCCTTGAATTGGTGCTCATCACCGGCATGTCCGGCTCCGGCAAATCGGTCGCCCTGCACGCGCTGGAAGACGCCGGCTACTACTGCGTCGACAACCTGCCCCCCGAATTGCTGATGCAGTTCATCGCGCTGCAGCATGAGCAGCGCAGCGAGCGCGTGGCGATCGCGATGGACGTGCGCAGCGGCGTCTCGTTGCCCCTGGTGCCGCAACAGCTCGAAACGCTGCGACGCGATGGCGTGTCCCTGCGCTCGCTGTTCCTCGACTCGACCACGGACGCACTGGTGCGCCGCTACTCGGAGACACGCCGGCGTCATCCGCTCTCGCGCCAGGAAAGCCGCAACGACGCGCCGGAAACCCAGCGTGTGCTGATGCAGGCGATTGAGCTCGAACGGGAACTCCTGGCCGAACTGCGCGACGGCGCCGATGTGATCGACACCAGCATCATCCGGCCGGCGCAACTTCAGAGCTATGTAAAGCTGCTGATTTCAGCGCCTCAAAGCGCACTGACGCTGGTGTTCGAATCCTTTGCATTCAAACGCGGCGTCCCACTCGATGCCGACTATGTGTTCGACGTGCGGATGCTGCCGAATCCGCACTACGTCCCCGCCCTGCGTGCGCTGACGGGTCGCGACGAGCCGGTCATCGACTGGCTGCGCCAGCACGACGATGTGGCGCGCATGTACGGCGACATCGAAAATTTCCTCAGCCGCTGGCTCGACGCACTCGCGCGTGACCACCGCAGCTACGTGACGGTGGCCATCGGCTGCACCGGCGGGCAGCATCGCTCCGTGTTCCTGGTGGAGCAATTGGCGCGCGGGTTCGGAACGCGCTGGGCCGCGCTCAAGCGGCATCGGGAACTGGACGGGGTCTAGCAAAAGCCAGGCGCGCGGGCGCATCCTCGGAAGCTCTCAGGCCAGGAGCTTGCGCAGGGGCGCCGGCAAGCCCAGGCCTTCCCACTCGCGCGGCGCGACCCATTGGCCTTCGCCTGGCATCGCCGCCATGTCGCCAGATTCCACCCACACCGGATGCAGATGCAGATCCTTGTGGGTCAGCACGTGCAGGAACGCGTCGTCTTCCTGCGCAATCGCGCGCAACGACTGCGGCAGAGCCTCGAGCAGCGCGGCATGGCTGTCGAACACCGGCACGCAGTAGAGGCCGGCCCAGATACCGCGCGCCGGGCGCTTCCGGAGCCACACTCGCCCCGCCGAATCGCGTGCCAGCAGCAACCAGAGCGATTCTGAAGTGCGCTTGAGCTTTCGCGTCTTGACCGGGTAAGCCTCGGGCGTGCCCTGTCGCCGGGCCATGCAGACGTCGTTCACCGGGCACAGCAGGCAATTCGGCTTGCGCGGCAGGCAGACGGTCGCGCCCAGGTCCATCAAGCCTTGCGTGTAGCTTTCGATCGCGCCGCGCTCCGAGGCGGCCGGCAGCAGTTCAGTCGCCGCATTCCAGAGCGCCCGTTCGCTGGCAGCGACCGAAAGATCTGCATCGAAACCCAACACACGTGTCAGCACCCGCTTGACGTTGCCGTCCAGGATCGCCACGCGTTCGCCAAAGCAAAACGCCGCGATGGCCGCAGCCGTCGAGCGGCCGATGCCCGGCAGCGTCACCAAGTCCTCCGAGCGCTGCGGAAACACGCCGCCAAAGCGGGCCATGACATCCTGTGCGCAGCGGTGCATGTTGCGCGCGCGGCTGTAGTAGCCAAGACCGCTCCACAGACCGAAGACTTCGTCTTCATCCGCCTCAGCCAGTTCGGCAACGGTCGGGAAACGCGCGAGAAACCGGTCGAAGTAGCCGAGCACCGTCGAAACCTGCGTCTGTTGCAACATCACTTCCGACAGCCACACGCGGTAGGGGTCGCGGGTGTTCTGCCAGGGCAGTTCGCTGCGCCCGTGCGTACGCTGCCAGCGAACCACGCTGGCGACAAACACCGGTGCGATCAGGGATGACGGCGATGCGGGCGCTGCCGCCGCGTCGCGCTTACGCGGCACGGAGCTCGTTGTTCTGCGCTGCGGCTGCGGTGGGCGGCTCGTTGCTGGTCAGCAGAGACGTCAGCTCGCGCAGCCGGCGATGCAATTCGACCAGGCCCGCCTCCTGCGCGCTCAGTTCGGCAAGACGCTCGTCGAGATTGCCTGCCGCCTGCTGTATGCGGTCGACGGCCTCGATGCGCTTGCCGAAGTTGCGCCGGCGTTCCTTCAGCTGTGCATCGAGCTGGGCGCCAGCGCCCTTGCTCCAGCGCTCGACCTCGCTCATCGCCGCTTCATTGACGACGCGCAGCCGGCTCGCCAGCGCACGCACCAGCTTGTCGCAAAACTCGGGTTGCGCCAGCTTGAGGATGTTGCCGACACCGAGGTACTGCGTGTGGGAGTGCTCGATCTGGCTCATCTGCTCCTCGAACTCTTTCAGGTTCGGTTCGGCAGGCGCCAGCAGCGTGAAGCCGTGCTCCGCGTTGAGCTGGCGGAACGTGGCGTGCAGCATCTGCTGGATCTCGGCACTGGTGGCCTGCACTTCGCGCAGGTTGTTGCGCAGCGCGTCGAAGGTTTCGGCGTAGACCTTGCGCACGTTGAACTTGATGCCGGGCTTCTTGAGCGCCGCGGCCAGCTTGCCCATGTCGGACTTGAGTGCCGTGCTGCCCAGCACCGCATACACCTCACGCAACAACTTGCCCTGCACCGACCGCAACGCCAGGATGCGCGCGTTGCTGCCTTCGAATTCACTTTGCTCCTGCTCGATGCGGGTGCGCATGTGCCGGATGACGGACACGTTCTTGCCACGCAGGCCCTGCAATTCCAGCGCTTGTTCGGAAAGGTCGCGCTGTCGCACGGTGAGGATGCGGGCGGCCTCGGTGCGCAGCGCGGCTATGCCGTTGTCCACCGCGCCGCGCAACATGGTCTCTCGCTTGCCAAGCAGCCCCTCGCCCAGCACCGATTCGAGCGCCGGCAAGCGGCTGGCCTGCAGCAATGGGCCATCCCGGCGGATCTTGGCTTGCAGGCCCTTCTGCGCCGAAACCGGCAGCACCTGGCGCAGCGGTACACCGAGCAAATCGGCGGCACCGTTGCGCTGGCGATCGATCTGGGCATCGATCTGGGCAGGCGTGCTCAGGATGTCCCACATGGTGTCGATCTTGTTGAGCACCACGATGCGCGCCTCGCCGGGTTCGCCTTCGGTGATCAGGTGCTCGCGCCAGATCGACAGGTCGGATCGCGTCACACCGGTGTCGGCGCCCAGGATGAAGACGACCGCATGCGCCTGCGGGATCAGACTCACCGTCAACTCGGGCTCGGCACCGATGGCGTTGAGGCCGGGCGTGTCGAGGATGACCAGGCCTTGTTCCAGCAGCGGATGCGGCATGTTCAGCACCGCATGGCGCCAGCGCGGGATTTCAACGCGTCCCTCGGCATCGGGCACCGGGTTGTCCTCGGTGTTCTCGTCGCTCCAGAACCCAAGGGCGCGCGCTTCGTCCAGCGGCACCCAGTTGACCTCTGCCACCTTCTGCATCGTTTCCGCGAGCTGTTCGGCATCGTTCACGTCGATGGGCAACTCAATCCAGCGGAATGTTTCGTCGCGCCAGTGGGTCAGCGAATGCGGTTCCAGCCGGGTCTCGATGGGCAACAGGCGCAGGCTCGCCGGCGTGCCTGCGTCGTAGCCGAGTTCTGTCGGGCACATCGTCGTGCGGCCCGCACTGGCTGGCATGATGCGACGGCCGTAACCCGCGAAGAAGATCGCATTGATCAACTCCGACTTGCCACGCGAGAACTCCGCCACGAAAGCCACCATGACCTTGCTGGTGCGCATCTGGGACTCCAGGTCACGCAGGCGCTCGGCCACGGATTGATCGAGCAGCTCGTTCTCGTTGAGCCAGCCAGACAGCCACTTGAGCCGGTGCGCGAAATTGCGTCGCCAGGTCCCGTGCTGGTCGAATTGCTGATTGAAGGAGCGGCTCAAAATAAAATGTAATGTTGGCTTACAAAATATAGCACCGGCACGCAGCCAGGTGAGCACACCCTACGTACGTCCCGGTCGGCAATTGCTAGCACTTTTGACAACTAGGACAGAAAAACGTCGACCGTTGCCCTTGCCTGATCTGCCGGATCGTCGCTGAACAAACCCTGCACGGCTCGCCGGCCCGACCGTAGACCGTGGCCTCCAACTGGAAATAACCGCCTTGCCCGTCCGCGTTGGTGAAGTCACGAAGCGTACTACCTCCGCGCTCCACGGCGCGCGCCAATACCTCTCGAACCGCCGCATGCAGGCGCGCGGCGCGCGGTCGGCTGATACGAGAGGCAGACAGCGTCGGTCGGATGCCGGCGAGGAACAGCGCTTCGGACGCATAGATGTTGCCCACGCCCACCACCAGTTCGCCCGCCAGGAGCACCTGCTTGATCGGCGCATGGCGCTTTTTCAGGCCAGCAAAAAACGCGCCAAAGTCGAAGCCGTCGCCCAGCGGTTCCACACCGAGCCTGCCCAGCAGCTTGATCGCCAGGGGCGCCGCCTCGTCCCGCGCATACACCACCGCGCCGAAACGGCGAGGGTCGTTGAGCCGCAACGAGCCCCGGTTGGTGACCATGTCGAAATGGTCGTGCGGGCCGGGCGGCGGCAGCGGCATGTCGGTGAACCGAAGGCTCCCCGACATGCCCAGGTGAAGCAGCAACAGGCCCTCGTCCAGGTCGATCAGCAGGTATTTGCCGCGCCGGCGGACCGCCCGCACGGCACGCCCGGCCAGCGCCGACGGCTCGACGGCCAACGCCCACCGCAACGGCTTGCCCATTCGCACGACTTCGATGCGGGCGCCTGCGATGCGGTCCGCAAAACCAAGACGTGTGACTTCTACTTCAGGGAGTTCGGGCATGGTCGACAATTCACGTCAGATTCCGCTGGAACGTCAATCCCCTTGCGGTGGTCACACAAAAGCCTTGGATTATTATGGTTGCAATGACCCCTCCGCCCCGCCGACTCCGCCTTGCGGCGGCCGCCTCGCTCGTGTTGCTCGCCCTCGCAGCGCACGCGCAGCGGACTGATCCCGCGCCTGCCTCGCCGAAGAATCCCGTCGCGCCCATGAGCCCGGCGCCCATCGTCGAGCCGCCGACTGCGCCGGCGACGGCAACTCCGCCGGATGCGGAAGACGCACCGGATGCACGACCTTCGGCCCTCACCGGCGAACTGTTTTTCGAAGTGCTCGTCGGCGAGATGAGCGCTCGCTCGGGCGCCCCGGCGGACGGATCGGCACTGATGCTTGAAGCCGCGCGCCGCACACGCGACCCGCGGCTGTATCAGCGCGCCGTCGAGTTGGCATTGCAAACGCGTTCGGGCGATGCCGCGCTGGCGGCGGTCCGCGCCTGGAAACAGGCTCAACCCGATTCCCGTGATGCGCGCCGGCTCGAACTGCAGATCCTGATTGCACTGAATCGCCTGTCCGCGACGGTCGAACCGCTGCGCGCCGAGTTGGCCGCAACCCCGGAGATCGAGCATCCCTTCTTGATGACGTTGATCGCACGGACCTACGCACGCGCAGCCGACAAAAAGGTCGCTGCACAGGTGGTCGAGAGTGCGCTGGTCGATGAAGTCAAAAACCCCGCGACCGCCGGTCTGGCATGGGCCACCATCGGGCGAATGCGCCTCCTCGCCGGGGACGCGTCCGGCGCACTCGACGCCGCGCTCAAGGGCCAGGAGGCCGATCCGAAGTCCGACGGCCCGGCCATGCTGGCGCTCGACCTCGTCGACCCCGGCCAGCCCCTGGCCGAACCCATCGTCACGCGATACCTCGCATTGCCGAATGCCCAGCCAGAGATTCGCATGGCCTATGCGCGCGTGCTGGTCGAGGGCCGCCGCTTTGACGAGTCCAGCGCCCAACTTACCAAACTGACGGTCGAGCGGCCCGAACTGCCCGAGCCCTGGATCCTGCTCGGTTCGCTGCAAGCCCAGGCCCGCCAGGACACTGCGGCCGAAGCGTCGCTCAAGCGGTACGTCGAATTGGCAAATGGACAGGCCGACGCCGACGACCGCAAGCGTGGCCTGACCCAGGCGTATCTGCTGCTGGCCCAACTCGCCGAGCGCCGCAAGAACTACGCCGCCGCCGAAAGCTGGCTCACGAAGATCGACAGCAGCGACGACATGATCGGCGCGCAGGCGCGCCGCGCATCGTTGCTGGCACGCCAAGGCAAATTGCAGCAGGCCCGCGAACTGGTACGGTCGCTGCCCGAGACCTCCCCCGACGACAAGAAGCAGAAGTTCCTGGCCGAGGTGCAATTGCTTCGCGACGCCAAGCAATACCAGCAGGCCTACGACATGCTCGCCAGGGCCAGCACCGCGGCGCCGGACGACGGAGACCTGCTGTATGACCAGGCCATGCTGGCTGAAAAGCTCAATCGCATGGACGACATGGAGCGGCTGCTGCGCCGCCTGATCGAACTCAAGCCGGACAACCAGAACGCCTACAACGCGCTCGGCTACTCCTTCGCCGATCGCAAGGTGCGCCTGGAAGAAGCCCGCACGCTGATCCAGAAGGCGGTCCAGTTGGCGCCGGACGATCCATTCATCGCCGACAGCCTCGGCTGGGTCGAATACCGGCTGGGCAACATGGATGAAGCCTCCCGCATCCTCGAAGCGGCCTACAAGAAACGTCCCGACGCGGAAATCGGGGCCCATCTGGGCGAAGTGCTCTGGGCCATCGGCAATCGTGATCGTGCGGTCGCCATCTGGAAGGAAGCCTCGCTGACCGATGCCGACAACGAGACCTTGCAGGAAACGCTCAAGCGCCTGCGCGTCAAGTTGTGAGGCGCCGGGCAGCATTGCTGGCAGGCGCTGCCGTGGCGCTTTTCATGGCAGGTTGCGCAGCGCCGCAAGGTGCTGCGATTCGAGATGATGCACCGGCCGGTGGCGCGTGGAATGGCCGTCTGGCACTCAGCGTCGAGGGCGAGGCGCAGCAAAGTTTCTCGGCCTTGTTCGACCTGCGCGGTTCGCCGCGCGCCGGCGAACTGGCCTTGACTTCGCCCATCGGCAGCACCCTGGCCGTGTTGCAATGGTCGCCCGGCGAGGCACTGCTGAAAAACGGCAACCAGACGCGCCGCTATGACTCCGTCGACGCCCTGATCGAAGCCGCCACGGGCGCGGCCATTCCGGTCGATGCGCTGTTCGGCTGGCTGGCTGGGCGCGACGACCCGGTACCGGGCTGGAAGGCCGACCTGTCTCAATATGCCAGCGGCCGGCTGCAGGCGATGCGCCATTCGCCACAGCCGACCGCCGACTTGCGCATCGTCTTCGAGCGGCAATGAAGGCCCTGTACGACCTGCCGGCGCCGGCCAAGCTCAATCTCTTTCTGCACATCACCGGCCGCCGCGACGACGGCTACCACCTGCTGCAGTCGGTCTTCATGCTGATCGACTGGTGCGACACGCTGCACATCGAGCGGCGAGACGACGGGGGTCTGTCGCGTGAAGACCTCACGACGCCGCTGCCCGCGGATGACCTGGTGCTTCGCGCGGCCCGTGCCCTGCAGGTCTTTGCGGGGCCTGGACAGGGCGCTCACATCGGAATCGCCAAGCAGGTGCCCGCACAGGCGGGGATGGGCGGCGGCTCGTCGGACGCGGCCACGTGCCTGCTCGCGCTGAACCGTCTGTGGGGGCTCGACCTGCCGCTCGCCAGGCTCGAACAGATCGGCTTGGCGCTCGGCGCGGACGTGCCGTTCTTTTTGCGGGGACACAACGCCTGGGTCGAGGGCATCGGCGAAAAAATCACCCCGGTCGACCTGTCGCCAGGCCGCTTCTGCGTGGTCAAGCCGCCCCAGGGAATCGACACCCGTGACATTTTTGCAGCGCCGGACCTTGAGCGCGCTACACCCAGTGCTATAATCGCAGGCTTCGCTGCAAAGCATGGGTCAAACGAGATCGACAAGTTCGAATTTGGCCACAACGACTTGCAGCCGGTTGCCCAAAGGCTTTGTCCCGCCGTCACCCAGGCCATCGAATGGCTCGGGTCACGGGGTTTGAAAGGCAGGATGACCGGCTCTGGAAGTGCCGTGTTCGCAGCAATGCCGCAGAAAGCGGATCTGCCAGTAGCCCCTGAGGGCTGGTCGGTACGACAATGCGGCAACATGGCTGTTCATCCCCTGGCCGGGTGGGCATCCAGCGACATTTCATAGGTTGGTGGCCTGTCTCCACAAGAGACTTGCCGTCGACCCGTGTAGGGGAGTCGCCAAGCTGGTTAAGGCACTGGATTTTGATTCCAGCATGCGAAGGTTCGAATCCTTCTTCCCCTGCCAAAACATCTCCCTGCAGCCGGCGGGCTGCGGGGACTTCAAGACCTTAGGTAGCCCTCTTCGGAGGGCTTTTTGCGAATTGCCGGAACGTTCTCATGCAGGCTCACCATCCTGATTTCATGGTTTTCACCGGCAATGCCAATCCTGGCCTTGCAGCAGAAATCGCACACAACCTCGGCACGACTGTCGGCGCAGCCCGCGTGGGGCGCTTCTCCGATGGCGAAGTCACGGTCGAAATCAACCAGAACGTCCGGGCGCGCGATGTGTTCGTGGTGCAGCCCACCTGCGCACCGACCAACGAGAACCTGATGGAACTGTTGATCATGGTCGATGCGCTCAAGCGCGCCTCGGCCGAGCGGATCAGCGCGGTCATCCCGTACTTCGGCTACGCCCGCCAGGACCGCCGCCCGCGTTCGAGCCGGGTGCCGATCTCGGCCAAGGTGGTGGCCAATCTGCTTGAAACGGTAGGCGTGGCCCGCGTGCTCACGATGGACCTGCACGCCGACCAGATCCAGGGCTTCTTCGACATTCCGGTCGACAACATCTATGCGTCGCCGGTGCTGCTGGGGGACGTGCGGCTGAAGAACTACGAAGACCTGATCGTGGTGTCGCCCGACGTCGGCGGCGTGGTTCGCGCCCGTGCGCTGGCCAAGCAACTCAATTGCGACCTGGCCATCATCGACAAGCGCCGTCCGCGCGCCAACGTGAGCGAGGTCATGCACGTGATCGGCGAGATCGAAGGCCGCAACTGCGTGATCATGGACGACATGATCGACACGGCCGGCACGCTGGTGAAGGCTGCCGAAGTGCTCAAGGAGCGAGGCGCCAAGAAGGTTTATGCGTATTGCACGCACCCGATTTTCTCGGGCCCCGCCATCGAGCGGATCGCGCAGGGTTCTGCGTTGGACGAAGTGGTCGTGACCAACACGATCCCGTTGAGCGACAGCGCCCTGGGCTGCAAGAAAATTCGCCAACTGTCCGTGGCGCCGCTGATCGCCGAGACGATCCAGCGCATTGCCAAGGGCGAGTCGGTCATGAGTTTGTTCTCGGACCAGGACAACCTGTTCTGAGCAAAAGGCGGGCTCCCTTCGGGTGAGTCCTTTTCAACCGGAGTCGCACTGGTCGCGGTGGACTCCTACAGGAGTGAGTTATGAAATTCGTCGCTTTTGAGCGCGCAAAGCAGGGCACGGGTGCGAGCCGCCGTCTCCGCATCTCGGGCAAGACGCCCGGTATCGTCTACGGCGGTGGCGCCGAGCCCCAACTGATCGAACTCGATCACAACGCCCTCTGGCATGCCCTGAAGAAGGAAGCGTTCCACGCCTCCATCCTCGAGATGGAAGTGGCCGGCAACGTCAGCAAGGTTCTGCTGCGCGACGTGCAATACCACCCGTTCCGCCAGTTGGTGCAGCACATCGACTTCCAGCGCGTCGATGCCAAGACCCGCATGAACATGAAGGTGCCGCTCCACTTCAAGGGTGAAGAAGAGTCCGATGCCGTCAAGCTCGAGCACAACCTGGTCAACCACGTGGCGACCGAACTCGAAGTGAACTGCCTGCCCGCAGAACTGCCCGAATTCATCGAGGTCGACCTGTCTGGCCTGAAGAACAACGGCACCGTCACGCTGAAGGACATCAAGCTGCCGCGCGGCGTGAAGTGGGTCAGCCACGGCAAGACGAACACGGTGCTGGCTTCGGCCACTGCCCCGGCTGCCGAGGAAGAAGAAGTCAAGGCCGAAGGCGCCGAAGCTGCCCCGGCAGCACCGGCCGGCAAGGGTGGCAAGCCTGCCGCCAAGACGCCGGCTGCCAAGACTGCTGCCAAGAAGTAATCCGCTTCTTTCTGCCTGCAGACCAACGGCCCGCCCTGTGCGGGCCGTTTTCATTTTGGCGACGGGATAATCAAAACATGATCAAGTTGTTCGTCGGCCTCGGCAATCCGGGCCCGGAATATGAAGCCACGCGGCACAACGCGGGCTTCTGGTGGGTGGAAGCGCTGGCGCGGGACTGGAAGCTTTCGCTGGTGCCGGAGCGCAGCTATCACGGACTGGTCGCGCGGGCCAATGTCAACGGCCAGAGCGTCTGGCTGCTGGAACCGCAGACGTTCATGAACCTGTCGGGCAAATCGGTCGGTGCGCTCGCGCGGTTCTTCAAGATCGCGCCGGACGAGATTCTCGTGGTGCATGACGAACTCGATGTGCCGCCGGGGCAGGCCAAGCTGAAGTTCGGTGGCAGCCATGCCGGGCACAACGGGCTGCGCGACGTCCACGCGCAGTTGGGCACCGGCGACTATTGGCGGCTGCGGCTTGGCATCGGGCACCCGGGGGTCAAGAGCGAGGTGATCAACTGGGTGCTGAAAAAGCCGCTCAAGGAACAACGCGAGGCCATCGAGGATGCCATCGCGCGCACGCTCGGTGCGGTGCCGGCGCTCGTGGCCGGAGAGATGGAGAAGGCGACGATGCAGATCCACACGTCCAAGCCGCCGCGACCCAAGCCTCCGAGGCGCGACCCCGAAGAAGGTGGCGGAAGCACAGGCGGCGTCGCGCCGGCCACAAGTTAGCATCGGCCGGCAAGAACAGCAGACAGGGAGTAAACACTAAATGGCAAAGCCGCTTTTTCGATCCATTGCTATCGTTTCAATAGCACTTTGCGTCCATCAGGCATGTGACGCGGCCGCCTCGTCGCGCGGGGTCTGGCGCTGCGGCTCGACCTACACCGATCAGCCGTGCAAGGGCGGCAAGCCAGTCGATGTGGCAGATCCGCGCGGCGAAGCCGACAGGCATGCCGCCGACAACGCCACGCGGCACGCCGAAACACAAGGCGCCCAGATGGAACGCGCCCGACTCAAGCGCGAGACGGAAGCGGGCGACCGGGACCGCAAGGCCGCTGCCGAGGCCCGGCGAATGGCGCTGGCCGAACGGCGCGCCGCGGCGGTCGAGCGCTTGCAGCAGGCGCGCATCCGGAAACTCGAACGCGAGCCGCGCAAGTCAACGATGAAGTTCAAGGGGCCGGAGAACCGGACCCTGTAGCTGTCGCCTTGGCAGCAGCCAGGCGCTGGAATTTCTCGAACAGTGATTCGCGCGATTCGATGTGCGCGGGGTCGACCGGGATGCAGGCCACCGGGCAAATCTGAACGCATTGCGGTTCATCGAAGTGGCCGACGCATTCGGTGCACTTGCGTGGGTCGATCTCGTAGATTTCGAGGCCCATGTAGATCGCGTCGTTCGGGCACTCGGGCTCGCAGACATCGCAGTTGATGCATTCGTCGGTGATCATGAGGGCCATGGGTCGATTATCCGTCGCGTCCCAATGCCCTTGGAACGTACGTTGCTTCCTCGGGTTATGCTGCGGCCCGCCCCATGAGCCTGTTTCTTTTCAAGCGCGTCCTGACCCTGATCGCCACCTTGATCGGGGCTTCGATCATTGTTTTCGGGGTGCTCGAAATCCTGCCCGGCAACGCCGCGCAACTGCTCATGGGCGCCGACGCCTCGCCTGAAGCCGTAGCCTCGCTGGCAACCAAGCTGGGGCTCGACCAGCCGGCGTGGACGCGCTACTGGCACTGGATCGGCGGGATGCTCAGGGGCGACCTGGGCGACAGCTATGCGTACAGCTCGCCCGTGGTGGAACTGATCCTCGAGCGACTCGCGCTGACGGTTCCGCTGGCGCTGCTGGCGATGACATTCACCACGATCCTGGCCCTGTTGGTGGGCGTGACGGCGGCGGCGCGCCACAACAAGCTCGGCGATGTCGGACTGATGGGGCTGACGCAGATCGGAATCGCGATTCCGAACTTCTGGTTTGCGATCCTGCTGATCCTGGTGTTCTCGGTGAAGCTGCAGTGGTTCTCGGCCGGCGGTTTCGAGGGTTGGGACGACGGGATCGTCGCGGGGCTGAAGTCGCTGCTGCTGCCGGCGCTTTCGCTGGCGGTGGTTCAAGCCGCGATCCTCGCCCGCATCACACGCTCGGCTGTGCTCGAAGTGATGCGCGAGGATTTTGTTCGCACGGCGCGGGCCAAGGGCGTGTCGCAACGCGCCGTGCTGTGGCGCCACGTGTTGCGCAACGCGATGATCCCGGTGGTGACGGTGATGGGCCTGCAATTCTCGGAGTTGCTGGCGGGCACGATCGTGGTGGAGAACGTGTTCTACCTGCCGGGCCTTGGGCGGCTGATCTTCCAGGCCATCAGCAACCGCGACCTGATCGTGGTGCGCAACTGCGTGATGCTGCTGGCGGCGATGGTGGTGGTGGTGAACTTCGTGGTCGACCTGCTGTATGCGGTGATCGATCCGCGGCTCAAGGCTTCCGACATATGAGCACCATCGTCGTGCCGAGCGCAGCGGCCCTCACCGTACCAGGCTTCTGGCGCCGCGCGCTGCACCATCGCAGCTTTGCGATCGGCGCGGTGCTGAGCGCGCTGTTGTTGCTTGCCGCTGCGGTCTCATTCGTCTGGACGCCGTGGTCGCCCTACGAGATGGACATGGCGCACAAGCTGCAGCCGCCGTCGGCTTCGCACTGGCTCGGCACCGACACCTTCGGGCGCGACGTGGGTTCGCTGCTTCTGGTGGGCGCGCGCGCCTCGATCCTTGTCGGGGTGATCGCCGTCGGCATCGGTCTCGTTGCCGGCACGGCGCTGGGCCTGCTGGCGGCGGCGAAACGGGGCTGGGTCGAGGAAGGGATCATGCGGCTCACCGATTTTTCGCTGGCGTTCCCCGCGATTCTTTCGGCGATCATGATGACGGCAGTGTTCGGCGCGGGCATCGTGAATGCGATCGTCGCCATCGGCATCTACAACATCCCGACCTTCGCGCGCATCACCCGCGCCTCGGCGAACGCGATCTGGTCGCGCGAGTACGTGGCGGCCGCGCGCGCCTGCGGCAAGGGCACATTTGCAATCACGATGCAGCACGTGCTGCCGAACATCTCGGCCGTGCTGATCGTGCAGAGCACCATCCGCTTTGCCATTGCCATCCTGGCCGAAGCCGCCCTCTCCTACCTGGGCCTGGGCACCCAACCGCCGCAGCCTTCGTGGGGCCGCATGCTGAGCGAAGCGCAGACCATGATGTTCCAGGCACCGCTGCTTGCGGTGTGGCCGGGGATGGCGATCGCGCTGGCAGTGCTGGGACTGAATCTGCTGGGCGACGGCCTGCGCGATTTGCTCGACCCGCGGCTGGCGAGGGCCCGCTGATGCCGCTCCTCGAAGTCGACAATCTCCAGGTCGCCCTGCAAACGCAGCGCGGGCCGGCCGAGGCTGTGCGGGGCGTCGACTTCACGCTGGAGCGCGGCGAAACGCTTGGCATCGTGGGCGAATCCGGGTGCGGCAAGTCGATCACCGTGCTGTCGCTGATGGGCTTGCTGCCGTCGAGCGCCAGCGTCACGGGCAGCATCCTCTTCGAGGGGCAGGAGCTTGTCGGCAAGGGCGAGCGCGAGATGTGCGCGATCCGGGGGGACCGGATCGGCATGATTTTCCAGGAGCCGATGACAGCGCTGAACCCGGTGCACACGATTGCGCGGCAGGTCGGCGAGCCGCTGCGGCTGCACCGTGGGCTGTCGGCGGCGGATGCGCGCAAGGAGGCGCTGGCGCTTCTCGATCGCGTCGGCATTGCGAATGCGGCCTCGCGGCTCGACGCTTATCCGCACCAGTTCTCGGGTGGGCAGCGGCAGCGCATCGGCATTGCGATGGCGCTGGCGTGCGGGCCCGACCTGCTGATCGCCGACGAGCCGACCACGGCCCTCGACGTGACCATCCAGAAGCAGATCCTGGATCTCATCGCGGAGCTGGTGGCGGAGCGCGGCATGGCGCTGATCCTGATCTCGCACGACCTTGGCGTGATTGCGCAAAGCGTGTCGAAGATGCTGGTGATGTACGGCGGCAGCGTGGTCGAGAGCGGGCCGACGGCCACGGTGTTTGCCGAGCGCGCGCATCCGTACACGCGAGGCCTGTTCGCGGCGCGTCCTGCGCTCGGTGCGCCGCGGGGCGGCCGCCTGGCGACCATCAAGGGCAGCGTGCCGGAGCTGGTCGACCTGCCGCCAGGTTGCCCGTTTGCAGGCCGCTGCAGCTACGCGGTCGATGCCTGCTACACGACACGACCACCGGCGACGCCAATGCCGCGCGGTCACGAGGTGAGGTGCATCCGCCTCGACGAAATTGCCGGGGTGACCCCATGAACGCCGCCCGGCCGCCCGAAGGCGCTCGCACCGCAGTGCGAAGCACGGAGGTTACAAAATGAGCGCAGTGCCGGGCCGCCCCAAGCAAGCTCGCGCCCCCTCGGGGGGCAGCGAGGACACGCAGTGCCGAGCGTGGGGGCCTCGATGAGCGCAGTGCCGGGCCGCCCCAAACAAGCTCGCGCCCCCTTGGGGGGCAGCGAGGACACGCAGTGCCGAGCGTGGGGGCCTCGATGACCGCAGTGCCGGGCCGCCCCAAACAAGCTCGCGCCCCCTCGGGGGGCAGCGAGGACACGCAGTGCCGATCGTGGGGGCGACAATGACCACGCCCCTGCTGGAAGTCACCGACCTGGTGCGCCACTACGAATTGCCGCGCGAGAAGCTGTTCGGCCCGCCGCCTCTCGTCAAGGCTCTCAACGGCGTGAGCTTCAGCGTGCCTCCGGGACGCAGCATGGGCATCGTGGGCGAATCGGGCTCGGGCAAGTCGACCATCGCGCGCCTGGTGATGGCGCTCGACCGGCCGACTTCCGGGAGCGTCAAGCTGGAGGGCCGCGATCTCCACACGCTGCCGCGCGAGCAACTGCGCGCGGCGCGGCGCGATGTGCAGATGGTGTTCCAGGACCCCTACGGCTCGCTGGACCCGCGCCAGACTGTCGCGCGCATCGTCGCGGAGCCGCTCCAAGCCCTGGCCGAGACCAGCCGTGCCGCGCAGCGCGAACGCGTCGGCGAGTCGCTCGCCGCCGTCGGCCTGCGCGCCAGCGACCTCGACAAATATCCGCACGAGTTTTCCGGCGGACAGCGCCAGCGCATCGCCATTGCGCGCGCCCTCATCACGCGGCCGAAGCTGATCGTGGCCGACGAGCCGGTGAGCGCCCTCGATGTCTCGGTGCAGGCCCAGGTGCTGAACCTCATGCAGGACCTGCAACAGCAATTCGGCATCAGCTATCTGCTGATCAGCCATGACCTCGCGGTGGTCAACCACCTGTGCGACGACGTCTGCGTCCTGCACCATGGGAGGGTGGTGGAACGCGGCGCGCCGCAACACCTGTTCGCGCATGCCGCGCATCCGTACACGCAGGCCTTGCTGGCGGCGGTGCCGCGCGCCGAGCCGACGGTCGTGAGTTGATGTAACGTAGTCTTTGTCGTTGTCTTTCTTCTTGTTCTGGAGTCGCTGACCATGTTGAATCGCCGCACCGTTCTCACGTCCACTGCCATGGCTGCGCTGGCCACCACCCTGTCGCCGTCGGCGCTCGCACAGGGCCGCAAGGATTCGATGGTGGTCGGAATGACGCTGGAACCGCCAGGCCTGGACCCGACCGCCAATGCGGCGTCGGCAATTGCCGAAGTGGTGCACTACAACATCTTCGAGTCGCTGACCAAGATCAATGCCGACGGCAAGATCACGCCGCTGCTGGCCGAAAGCTGGGAGGTCTCGCCCGACCTCAAGACCTACACCTTCAAGCTGCGCCGCGGCGTGAAGTTCCAGAACGGCGAGCCGTTCAATGCGCAGGCGGTCAAGTACTCGTTCGACCGCGCCGGCGGCGAGAAGAGCACCAACAAGGACAAGCGCACCTTCGCGAACCTGAGCACGCAGGTGGTCGATGACTACACGGTGGTGCTGATCAACAAGGAGATAGATCCCGACCTGCCCTTCCTCCTGGGCCAGGCCACGGCCATCATCGTCGAGCCGAAGAGCGCAGACACCAACGCGACCAAGCCGACCGGCACCGGTCCATACAAGCTCGACAGCTGGGCCAAGGGCTCGTCGCTGGTCCTGAGCAAGTCCGACAGCTTTCGCAACCCGGGCGAGGCCAAGCTGAAGAAGGTCACGTTCCGCTTCATCTCCGACACGGCTGCGCAGGCAGCCTCGCTGATGGCGGGCGACGTCGACGTGTTCAAGCCGATCGGCACGCGCGCGGTGGCGCAGTTCAAGGCCAACCCGCAGTTCCAGGTAATTTCGGGCGGCTCGCGCGCGAAGACCATCCTCGCGATCAACAACAAGAAAAAGCCGCTCGACGACGTGCGCGTGCGCCGCGCGATCCTGGCCGCGATCGACCGCAAGGCCGTGATCGAAGGCGCGGCCGACGGTTTCGGCACGCCGATCGGCAGCCACTATGTTCCGGGCGCGGAAGGCTATGTGGACACCACCGGCATCAACCCATTCGACATCGAGAAGGCCAAGAAGCTGCTGGCCGAGGCCGGCGTGAAGACGCCGCTCGAACTCACGATGACGCTTCCGCCGCCGCCCTACGCGCGCCAGGGCGGCGAGGTGATCGCGGCGGAACTGGCCAAGATCGGCATCAACGTGAAGATCCAGAACGTGGAGTGGGCGCAGTGGCTCAGCAACACCTATGGCGGCCCGCACGACTACGACCTGACCATCGTGTCGCACGTCGAGCCCTTCGACCTCGGCAACTATTCCAAGCCCGACTACTACTTCGGCTACGACTCGAAGGCCTTTAGCGCGCTCTACGACAAGATCAAGCAGACCGGCAATGCGCCCGAGCGCGCCAAGCTGCTCGGAGAGGCGCAGAAGATGCTGGCGACCGATGCGGCCAACGGCTTCCTGTACCAGCCGCAGTTCCCGAGCGTGGCGCGCAAGGGCGTGAAGGGGCTGTGGAAGGAAAGCCCGATTTTCGTGAATGACTTGTCGTCGATGAGTTGGTGAACCACGAACTGCATGCCGCTTCGGCGGTTGAACTGGTTGCGGCCTATCGCGAGGGCAAGCTCTCGCCCGTCGAGGTCGTGCAGGATGTTCTGGAACAAGTCGCGCGCTGGGAACCGTGGCTGCAAGCCACCTATTTGCTGAACCCCGAGTCCGCGCTGGCGCAAGCGCGGACCTCGGAGGCACGCTGGCGCAGCGGTGCGCCCCTCGGGCCGCTCGATGGCGTGCCGGCCACGATCAAGGAAAACATTGCGACGCGTGGCGACCCGCTGCCCGCTGGCACGGCCGCCGTGGACCTGAAGGCGGCTGCGGTCGACGGACCGCCGGCCGCGCGCCTGCGGGAAACCGGCGCGGTGATCTTCAGCAAGACCACCATGCCCGACTACGGCATGTTGTCGTCGGGGCTGTCGAGCTTTCACACGCTGGCACGCAATCCGTGGGACTTGAGCCGCACGCCCGGCGGCTCCAGCGCGGGCGCGGGCGCGGCGGCCGCGGCCGGCTACGGGCCACTGCATGTCGGCACCGACATCGGCGGATCGCTGCGGCTGCCGGCCGGCTGGTGCGGCATCTTCACGCTCAAGCCCAGCCTGGGCCGTATTCCGATCGATCCACCGTACATGGGCCGCGCCGCCGGCCCAATGACGCGCACCGTGGCCGACAGTGCGCTGATGATGCAGGTTCTTTCGCGCCCCGACGTTCGCGACAGCATGAACCTGCCGCCGAACGACATTGCCTGGTCCAGCTTCGACTGCGGCCCCGATCACCTGAAGGGCCTGCGCATCGGGCTGCTGCTCGAGGCGGGTTGCGGCCTGCCGGTCGATCCGGAGATTCGCGCGGCCGTCGAACAGGCCGCGCGGCTGTTCGAGCAGGCCGGCGCGGTCGTCGAGCCGATGCAGCCTTTCATGACCCAGGCCATGCTCGACGGCATGGACCACCTGTGGCGCATGCGTTCGCATGTCGACCTGCAGGCACTGCGGCCCGAGCAACGCGCGCGGGTGCTGCCCTACATCCGCGACTGGGCCGAGAGCGCGGCCGGTTTCAGCGGCGAGCACATCTTCCGCGCCTTCAGCCAGTTCCACACGACGCGCGTGGCCGCGGTCGCGGCCTGCGCAAAGTTCGACTATGTGGTCTCGCCGGTGGCGCCGAACATGCCGGCCGCCGCCGAAGATCCGTCTCCCACCAACGACCCGATGCGTCCGCTGGAACACATCGGCTTCACCGTGCCCTTCAACATGTCGGAACAGCCGGCGGCGTCGATCAACTGCGGCTACAGCGCGGCCGGGTTGCCGATCGGCTTGCAGATCGCCGGGCAGCGATTCGACGACCTGGGCGTGCTGCGGGTTTCGCGCGCGTTCGAGCAGATCCGCGAGGCGCAACGGCCCTGGCCGGAGCCGCCGGGCGCCTGAGCGCATCGTGCCGCCAACGATCACGACGGCGACGGACGAGGAGGTCCGCTCGGGCTACCTCGGCCGCCAGTTGCGCCAGTTCAACTACGGCTTCGTGGACGAATACCCCGAAGTCCAGCCGGTGCGGCTGAATGCGAAGGATATCGACGGCAAGGTCGTCGGCGGCGTGCGCGCGTTCGTGTTCCTGTACTGGCTGCAGGTCGATGTGCTGTGGGTGGAAGACAGCGCACGCGGCCGGGGCCTGGGTGGGCGCCTCCTCGCGCAGGCCGAAACCCTGGCAAGGGAATTGGGTGCGCGCAATGCCAGGCTTGAAACCTTCGAATGGCAGGCGCGGGGGTTCTATCTGAAGCAGGGCTACGTGGAGTTCGCGCGGATCGACAAGTACGCCGACGACTTCTACCTGGCGTTCATGCGGAAGGCCTTGTGTTGACGTTTGGCGCCGGGTGCGGCCGCTCCGCACGGGTCGCCTGAAGGGCCGAGGTTCGCAAATTCTGGAAGCACGCTCCCGGTCTGCGGCCGAGGGGAGCAAAATCGACCGGCTAAGATTCCTGCCTTCCATGTCTTCCGGTCCGCATCGCTCGCACCCGCCCCGCCACCTTGCGTGGCTGCTTTGGCTCGCGATGCTGTTGCCAATGGCGCAGGTGGTGGCGACGGCGCACTTGCTGTCGCACACGGGCGAAGCGGTGGCGGCCGCGGCCGACCAGAAGGCTGCGCATCACGCGCTGCACTGCGACCTGTGTGTCACCGCCGGGGCCATCGCCGGTGGCGCACTGGCCAGTACGCCGCCTTCCCTACCGTCGGCGCAAGCGGCTCCGTCCGAAGCGCCGCGGGCCGCTTTCGACAACCGCTGCGAGAACCTTCTCGCGCTGGCTTATCAAGGGCGTGCTCCCCCTGCCGTCTAGCCGTTGACTGTTTTCAGTTGCGCCCGACCGCCTGATGCGCGGCCGGGTGCGGTTCGACGTATTTGCCAGGGTTTTCTTCATGCACAAGTTATTGCCGGCGAGCCTCGCGCTCGCCCTGTCCTATCCGGTCGGTGCGATGGCCGACACCTCCTCCGACGTCCGCGCGCTTCAGAAAGAAATGAAAGTGATGCGCGCCGACTACGAAGCCCGCCTGAAAGCGCTGGAGCAGCGCGTCAAGGCGGCCGAAGCCGCTGCGGCACCCGCTGCCACCCGCGCTGCCAGCGCTGCCGATGCACCGACCGCTGCTGGCGCAGCCGGCCCGACCGCCGCCACGGCCGCGCCGGTGGCAGGCGCGCCGTCGTGGTCCACGGCGACAGTAGCGGCGCCGACTGCGGCACCCGTCGCCGCACCGGCCGCCGCATCGGTTGCCGCCCCGGTCGCAGCGGCCTCTGGCGGCGGCGCCAGTTCGTTCAACCCCGCACTGTCGCTGATCCTTTCCGGCGGCTACACCCGCACGTCGCGTGACCCGGCGGACTACCGGATCACCGGCTTCCCCCTGCCACCTGGCGCGGAAATCGGCCCCGGCACGCGAGGATTCAGCCTCGGCGAGACCGAGTTGGGCTTCTCCGCCAGCGTCGACCCGTGGTTCCGAGGCGCGGCGAACATCTCGGTCGCGGCCGACAACTCGGTGTCGATCGAAGAAGCGTTCGTCGAGACGACCGCGCTTGGCAAGGGCTTCTCTCTGAAGGGCGGCCGTTTCTTCTCGGGCGTGGGCTATCTCAACCCGCAGCACTCGCACACCTGGGACTTCATCGACGCGCCGCTGGCCTACCAGGCCATGCTCGGCACGCAATATGGCGACGACGGCGTGCAGCTGAAGTGGATTGCGCCCATCGACCACTACGTCGAACTGGGCCTCGAGATGGGTCGCGGACTCACGTTCCCCGGCAGCGACAAGGACAGCAACGGCGCCGGCATGTACGCACTCACGGTGCACACCGGCGGTGACATCGGCATCAGCAATACCTGGCGCGCAGGTATCTCGATGCTGAACGCCAAGGCGAGCGCCCAGGAACTGCTCTGGACCGACGCCGTCGGCCTGCCGGTCGCCAGCCTCTTCACCGGCAACTCGCGCGTGTGGGTGCTGGACGGCGTCTGGAAGTGGGCGCCCAACGGCAATGCGACGCGCACCAACTTCAAGCTGCAGGGCGAGTATTTGCGCAGCGAGCGCAGCGGCAGCATGGTCACCGCCATCGACGGCACCGGCGTTCCGAGTCCGTACGGCGTGACGCAGTCCGGGTGGTACCTGCAAGGCGTCTACCAGTTCATGCCGAACTGGCGCGTCGGCCTGCGCACCGAGCGCCTGGACCCGGGAACGCCATCCTTCGGCCTGGACACCGGGCTGGTGGGGAGCAACTATCGACCGTCGAAGAACTCCGTGATGATCGACTACAACCCGAGCGAGTTTTCCCGCATCCGCCTGCAGTTCGCGCAGGACCGTGCGCGCGACGGCAAGCCCGACAACCAGATTTCCCTGCAATACCAGATGAGCCTGGGCGCACACGGCGCGCACAGCTACTGACGGACCACCGGAGAACACCATGACAAAGATGAATCGCTCCATCCGCTGGGCCGCAGTTGCGGCGCCCTTCCTGTTTCTTGCTGCTGCACCCGCCGACGCGGCGCTGCGCGTGTTTGCGTGCGAGCCCGAATGGGGCGCGCTGGCGCAGGAACTTGGCGGCAACCTGGTCGATGTTTCCGTCGCGACCAATGCCCTTCAAGACCCGCACCAGATCCAGGCCAAGCCGAGCCTGATCGCCCGCGCGCGCAGCGCCGACCTGGTTGTGTGCACCGGCGCCGAGTTGGAGATCGGCTGGCTCCCGGTACTGCTGCAGCAGTCCGGCAACGCGAAGGTTCAGGCCGGCCAGCCTGGCAACTTCGCCGCAGCCGACTTCGTGCGCAAGCTCGAAGTGCCGACGACGGTCGACCGCTCGCAAGGCGACGTGCATGCCGCCGGCAACCCGCACATCCAGACCGACCCGCGCAACATCGCCGTAGTAGCCGCTGCGCTCGGTGCGCGGCTGCAGCAGGTCGATCCGTCGCATGCCGCGGACTACGCGAAGGCGCAAGCCGACTTCACGCAGCGCTGGCAGAAGGCGATGGCCGGCTGGTCGGCCAAGGCGGCGCCGCTGAAAGGCGTGTCGGTCGTGTCGCAACACAACGCCTTCGTGTACCTCTACGACTGGCTCGGGCTGAAGGAAGTGGCCGTGCTCGAGGCGAAGCCCGGCGTGGAACCGACCGCATCGCACCTCCAGGAAGTACAGGCCGCGATCAAGGGCTCGCCAGCTCGCATGGTCGTCTATGCCGCCTACCAGGACTCGCGCCCGTCCGATTGGCTCAGCAAGAACGCCGGCATGCCAGCTGTGAAGCTGCCTTTCACGGTGGGCGGCACCGATGGCGCGAAGGACCTGTTCGGACTCTTCGATGACACCGTGGCACGCCTGACCAGCGCCGGAGCCAAGCCTTGAACTGGAGCGCGCTCGACTGGGGCATCCTCGGACCCGCGCTCGTCGCGGGGCTGCTGGTGCTGGCGACGCACGTTCCGCTCGGCACGCAGGTGCTGGACCGGGGCATCGTCTTCATCGACCTGGCGATTGCGCAGATCGCTGGACTCGGCGTCATCGCGGCCGATGCGCTGGGTCTGCCCGAAGGCGGCGTCGCCGTGCAGTTCGCCGCGGTGACGGCAGCGCTGCTCGGCGCATGGCTGTTGACCTGGACCGAGCGGCGCGTACCGAAGCAGCAAGAGGCGTTGATCGGCGTCATGTTCATCCTCGCGGCCTGTGCCGGCATCCTGATGCTGGCGAGCAATCCGCATGGCGGGGAGCATTTGAAGGATCTGCTGGTCGGGCAGATCCTTTGGGTCAACACCACGCAGTTGTTCTGGCTGGGCGGCGTTTCCGCGGTGCTGCTGGTGGCGCTGCGCGTGGGCTGGATCGACCGGCTGGGACGCTTCGGCTTCTATGCGGCGTTTGCGCTGGCAGTCACCGCGTCAGTGCAACTCGTGGGCGTGTACCTGGTGTTCTCGAGCCTCATCATTCCGGCGCTCGGCACGCTCGGGCACTCGGGGGCGCGGCGCTTTCAGATCGCGTATGGGATCGGTGCGGCCGGCTATGCGCTGGGCCTTGCCCTGTCGGCTTTGCTCGACCTTCCTTCAGGGGCTGTGATCGTCTGGACGCTGGCCGCCTGCGGGCTGGTGGGTGCGAAGGTGGGATGAACGCCCCCGAAGCGCCGGCAAAGCCGGTTCCGCGGGTGCCCACGAACGGACTTCGCAGTGCTCGTCATGGGTTCATGTGGCGCGCAAGACGCTCGGCGTCATCGAGCTATGAGTCGAAGCGCCCCGAGGGCAACCCGGCGATCAAGCGAATTGCTGCGCCAACAACTCCCGCGCACGCGCGACGAAGTCGTCTTCGCCGGCGCGTGGCGGCAGCAGGAAGAAGCTCGCGCGCGGCAATGCCGGCAAGCCGTGTGGCTCGGCCAGCCTCACCACACCCGGCGACAGCGACGATTCGTTGAGGCATGCAACGCCCAGCCCCGCAGCCAGCGCCGACTGCAAGCCCGCGACGCCCGAGGCGATGTGCACCACGTTGAACGCCAGCTTGCGCCGCCGCAGCAGCCCCACCGTGAACTGATGCAGCGAACAGGTGTCGGGCAGCGCGAGCAGACGCAGCGGCTCGCCTTTTGCTGGATGCACGCCGGGAGATGCCATCCATTGCAACGCCTCTTGCCGCAGGGCCTGGCTGCCGCGCTCCAACGTGCTTGACACGCCGGCCAGCCGCATCGACAAGCCTACGTCGAACTCGCCGCGGGCATAGCCGGCCTCGATCTCGCCACTCTTGAGCACCGACACGTTCAGCCGCACCTGCGGATGGTGCTCGCCCAGGCGCGCGAGCAGGCGCGCGAGTTCCAGCGGGCGGAAGTAGTCGGTCACCGCCAAACGCAGTTCGCCCTGCAAGGCGACACCGTGCATGTCGCGGTAGGCCTCATCGCTGAGCGCGAGCAGCCGGCGCGCGTGCGCCAGCAACTTGTCGCCGGCCGCCGTGGTCGACACGCCCGATTTGGCGCGCAGGAACAGCAACTGGCCGGCGCGCTCCTCCAGCTTGCGCACCTGCTCGCTGACCGCCGATTGCGACAGGAAAACGCGCGCGGCGCCGGCCGTCAGGCTGCCCGCATCCACAACGGCGGCGAAGGTCCTGAGCTGGTCGATGTCGAAGTGAGGCATGTCTTATCCATTCGATTTTCCGTTGGATTTGATCATATCTTCCCGCTTTTCAGATGGAACCAGCATTCCCACAATACAGGCATTCCCTTTGACATCCCCTGGAGAACAGCATGCCCCACACCGTCATCCAGCTATCCGGCCAACCCGATGCAGCACTTGCGCGCCGCGCCGTCGAGGCCGTCGCCGAACTCACCCAATCGGTGCTCGGCAAGCAGTTGCCCGTGATTGCGACCACCGTGCAATTCATCCCCGCCGACATGTGGTTCATCGGTGGCGTTTCGTTGGCCGAGCACGGACAAAACGCGTTCCATCTCGACATCAGCGTCACCGACGAAACCAACACCAAGGCCGAGAAGGCGCGCTACCTGCGAGAGGTGCATGCAGCGTTCGCCAAGCTGCTGCCGCGCCTGCACGAGGTGAGCTACGTGCACGTCATCGACGCGCGCGCGGCCGCCTACGGCTATGGCGGACTCACGCAGGAATACCGGCATCAGCAGGCCGGCGTCTGATTTCCGCTGAGCGGCGGCACAATGCGCCGATGCACACAGACAGCCTCGGCAATCCGGTCAGCGTGAGCGACGCCGCCAGCGTGCGGGCGCTCGACGAATTCGTGATGGGCTTCATTTCGTGCGAGGCGCGTGCAGTGAACGTGCTGTCGGCGGGGCAGGACACGAGCTCGATCGTCCAGGCGTACTGCGCGGCGCTGCACATGTTTGCCGAGTCGCGCGATGCGGTCGGCAACGCACGGCCATTCATCCTCCGCGCGCAATCGGGTGCAGCGCGTGCAACACCGCGCGAACGGAGATTCATCGCGGCGGTGGCGGCGTGGGTCGCGGGCGACATCGCCCTGGCGATCCAACTGCACGAAGAACAGGCGCGCGAGTTTCCCCGTGACCTCGCCTCGTTGAAGCTCGGCCAATACCACTGCTTCAACACCGGCGACTGTCCGGGCATGCTGCGCATCGCCCTGGCAACGCTGGCCACGTCGGCCGACGTGCCCTACGTCCACGGCATGGCCGCATTCGGCTACGAGCAATGCCATCTGATGCGGGACGCCGAATCCAGTGCGCGCCGCGCGATCACGATGTGCCGCAAGGAACCATGGGCGCATCACGCGCTGGCCCATGTGATGCTGACCGAAGGGCGCCTGACCGAGGGCCTGGCGTTCATGCAAGACGTGAGCGAGACCTGGACAGGATTGAACTCATTCATGGTCACCCACAACTGGTGGCACGTGGCGCTTTTCCTCATCGACCTGGGCCGCGATGCCGAAGCGCTCGCCGTGTATGACAAGCAGGTCTGGGGCGTGGTCAAGGGCTACTCGCAAGACCAGATTGGCGCTGTGTCACTGCTTGCGCGCTTCGAGCTTGCCGGCATTGACGTGGGCGACCGTTGGCAAGACCTCGCCGACCATCTGGCGCAACGCACCGGCGACCACGTGTTGCCCTTTCTCGACCTCCAGTATCTCTACGGTCTCGCGCGCGCAGGCCGGCCCGAGGCGGATGTGCTCCTGCGCAACATCGACGCTTTCGCGCCGCGCGCGCCGGTGTCGACCCGCGCGGCATGGGAGCGCGTCTGCATGCCCGCCGCGCACGGACTGCGCGCCCACGGGCGCGGCGACATTCCGGGTGCGTTGGAAGGATTGGGCCTCGCCCTGCCGCGGCTCATCGAGATTGGTGGGAGTCACGCTCAGCGCGACTTGTTCGAACAGGTGTACCTCGATGCGCTGGTGCGTTGCGGCACCGAGGTCTCGCTGACGGGCGCGCAAGGCCTGCTGCAGCAGCAAGTCAATCGTCAGCCGGAATCGCGTCGCCTGCGCAGGCAGGCTGATGCGGTCTTGCGGGCACTCGGCTTGCCGGTTGCGCAGCACGCGCGCGCACCGCACTGAGACTGCTATTTGCGCGCGGTAACGGTGGAGCGCGCCACGTCGACAGCGCCCTTCATTCCCGCTGCGTAGTGGCCGGGTTGCAGGCACGCGAAGTCAACCCTGCCGGCGCTGGTGAAACGCCAAACGATCTCTCCTGTCTTGCCGGGCGCCAGGCTCAACATGTTCGGCGCGTCGTGTTCCATGCCCGGATGCGTCTTCATGGCCTCGTCGTGCGCCTTGAGTTCCGCTTCCGACCCGAGGATGAACTCGTGCCGGAGCTTGCCCATGTTGGCGACCACGAAGCGGACGGTCTCGCCCTGCCTGGCCTCGATGGTCGAGGGTTGAAAGCGCATTCCATCGGACATCTCGACACGGACTGCGCGCGACACGTCGGCCGCGGCACCGGGCTCGCCGACGCCGCCCTTGGCGTTGTGGTCATGCCCTGTGCCATGGCTGTGCGCGCCGGCATGCTGGTGATCGGCAGCCGATGCGCCGGCGATGGCGACCGCGCCAGACGCCACGATGAGAGCCCATCGCAGACCCAGGAAACGGCGACCACGCAACATCGCCATGCTCACGAATAGACGACTTGCGCGTCGGTGTATTCCTTCAGCCCGTCTTCCGTGAACTCGACACCCAGTCCCGAGTTCTTGACGCCGCCGAACGGTGCGTTGGGTTGGATTGCGCCATGCTTGTTGATCCACACCGAGCCGCATTCCATGCGCGATGCGATGCGCTTGGCGTGCTCGACGTCGCTCGACCACACCGAGCCGCCCAGGCCGTTCTCGCTGTCGTTGGCGCAACGGATGGCCTCGTCGACAACGCTGTAGCGAATGACCGGCAGCGCTGGGCCGAACTGCTCGATGTCCACCAGCGAATCGCCATTCTTGAGGCCCGCCACGATCGTCGCGGGAAAGAACAGGCCATCGCCGGCCTCGCCGCCCAGCAGCACTTCGCCCTTCTTCTTCGCATCCGACACCAGCCGCGACACGATGTCGAACTGCGCGCGGTTCTGCACCGGGCCAAGCATGCTCTGCTCGTCCATGCCGTCGCCCATGCGCACTTTCCTGGCGTATGCCACGAGGTGCTCGCAGACGTCATCGTGGATGCTGTCGTGTACGTACAGGCGCTTCATCGCCGCACAGGTCTGGCCGTTGTTGATGAAGCCGCCCCAGAAGAGCCCTTCGGCGATGGCCTTCGGATCGGCATCGGGCAGGACTATGCCGGCGTCGTTGCCGCCCAATTCCAGCGTCAGCCGCTTCATCGTGTGGGAGGCCGACTGCATCACGCGCTTGCCGGTGGCGCACGAGCCGGTGAACACGATCTTGCGAATCGTCGGATGCGCCGACATTTCGGCACCTAGGTTGGAGGTCTTGTTATCGCAGCTCACGCTGTTGAGCACGCCGGCGGGCAGTACTTCATTCAGCAGCTCGACCATGCGCAGCGTGGCAAGCGGCGTGTTGGGCGAGGGCTTGATGACCACCGTGTTGCCGGTGCGCAGCGCGGGCAGCAAATGCCACACCGCGATCAGCACCGGGTAGTTCCAAGGCGTGATGGAGCCGACCACGCCCACCGGTTTGCGATGCAGTTCGATGCGGCCCTGCTCGTTGTCCTGCAGCACGCGCACCGGCAGCGACAGCCCCGCCGTGTAGCCGGCCCATGCACCTGCGCCGCCCATTTCGAAGCGGGAACCCATCCCGTTGAGAGGCTTGCCCTGCTCTTGCGTGATGAGTACCGCGAGTTCTTCGGCATGGGCGTTGATCTTGTTGGTGACGGCCAGGCAGGCTTCGGCAAGCTCCGCATCCGACTTCTGCGACCAACTCTCGAAGGCGGCGTGCGCGGCGGCGACAGCCGTGTCGAGATCGGCGCGCGAGCCGGTGGGCGCGGTGCCGATGACCTGGCCGGTCGATGGATTGCGCACGTCGAAGCTGGCTGCGCCCGGAACGGCGCGGCCGCCGATGGTCATGGTGGCTCGATGCATGTTGTCTTCCTGATTCCTGTTGCGTTGTCGTGAAAAGAGAGATGTCCTGCGATCAGGCGGCGGTCAGCAGCGGGCTCCGGCGCGACGTGTAGCCGCTCGCTTTTTCGTAGGCATGCCCCACCTGCAGCACCGCGAGATCGCCCTGCGCTCGGCCCATGACCTGAAGGCCGATGGGCAGTCCGTTCGGCCCGAAGCCCGCGGGAACGTTGAGCACCGGCACGCCGGCCAGCGTGCCACCGACCACCACCTCCATCCAGCGGTGATAGGTGTCCATCGGCTTGCCATCGATGCTCTTTGGCCAGTCGAGCTTGGCGTCGAACGGAAACATCTGCGCCGAAGGCAGCACCAGGTAGTCGAAGCGCTGGAACAAGGTGTTGAGCGCCTGGTACCACGCGGAGCGATCGACCGACGCGCGGTACACGTCGGCGCCGGAGAGCTTCAGGCCGTTCTCGATTTCCCACACGGCTTCGGGCTTCATCATGGCGCGCAGCTTCGGGTCGGCGTACAGGCCACCGGCGATGCCGGCGATCACGAAGCCACGCATGGCCAGCCAGGTGTTCCAGAGCTTCTCCATCGGGAAATCGGGCTGCACCGACTCGACCTTGCAGCCGATGGTTTCGAAGTTCTTGAGCGCCTTGATGCAGGTGTCCATGACGCCGGCTTCCATCGGCAGGTAGCCGTTGAAGTCGCCCATCCAGCCGACGCGTGCGCCCTTGAAGTCCTTCGCCAGCGGCTTGGCAAAAATCGCCGGGTCTTCGTTGATGGACAGCGGTGTGCGCGCATCGAAGCCCGCCTGCACCGACAGCAGCATGGACAGGTCGGCCACCGTGCGGCCCATCGGCCCTTCATAGCCGAGTTGCTGCATGAAGACTTCGTTGGTCGGCCCGAACGGCACGCGGCCCCAGGACGGCCGGAAGCCGAAGACGTTGTTCCAGCCCGCGGGGTTGCGCAGGGATCCCATCATGTCGCTGCCGTCCGCCACGGGCAGCATGTTCAACGCCAGCGAAACCGCCGCGCCGCCGCTGCTGCCGCCGGCGCTGCGGCTCGGGTCGAACGCATTCCCCGTCGTGCCGAAGACCTGGTTGTAGGTGTGCGAGCCGAGGCCGAACTCCGGGGTGTTGGTCTTGCCGACCAGCACCGCACCCGCCTTGCGCGCCCGCTCGACGATGATCGAGTCGTACTTCGGCACGTTGTTCTTGAGGATCGGCGAGCCCTGTGTGGTAACGATGCCTGCGGTGTTCGTCAGGTCTTTCGGCGCTTGCGGAAAGCCGTGCATCCAGCCCACGCGCTGGCCGGCCTTGTTGGCGCTGGCCAGTTGCGCATCGAGTCCGGCTGCCTGCGAAAGCAGGCCGTCGCGGCCCTGCAGCGAGACGATCGCATTGACCTTCGGATTGAACTGGTCGATCTGAGACAGGTAGGCCGTCATCACCTCGACGCACGAGACGGTGCGCGACTGGATGGCTTGCGACAACTGGATTGCAGTCCAGCCGGTGATCTCGCTTGCGCCCTTGGCCGCCGCATGCGCGGACTGCGCCATCGCGGTCAGCGGCGCGGCCAGCGCGGCTGCACCCAACTTGAGGAAATCGCGGCGATGGCTAGCGCCTGCCAGGATGGCCTGGCCTTGATCTTCTTGCATCGTGTGTCCTGGTGAGGGAGGGTTATTTGGCCGGCCGGTTGAGCCCCAGCGTCGGCGTCTCGTCGAAAAAATTCCACGGCTTGAGCAGTGCATGGACCCACTCGGTGGGCATGATCGGCCACTCTTCCGCGCGTGCGACGTGCGTGGTGCCTGTCGTGAGCCAGACCACGTTGTCGGTGTTCACGATCGACTGGTTGTCGGCGGTGAACTGGCCCAGGCCGGTGTCCTTGTTGGAGCGGTTGGGGTACTTGCCTTCGGGGAAGCGCTCGTCGGGGTCGTAGCGGGTCACCCAGAGTTGGCGGTCCATGAAGCTCAGGCGGTGATTGATCCACTCGTCCTTGGCGAAGTTGGCGCCCTTGGCGATGGGATGCGTGCCGCCCGCATACGGAATGAGTTGGTACGAGACGGGGTTGCCGACCTTGTTGTTGCGCGCCGGATTGCTCAGCAAGCGGATGGTGGACGGGTCGAACTTCTGCGCCGCTTCCTGCTCGGTGCCGACGGTGCGCTGCGTCGTCTGCATGGTGCTGGTGCGCGGGCCGCCACGCGTATTGGGCGCGACGACCGGGTCGACTTCGGCGAGCGAGTTGGCCTCGCCGTCCACGTCCAGGTCGAGCCGGAAGTTGTAGATGTGCTGGTGCGTGGTGCCGACGATGTTGTGGTCGAGCAGGGTGCCGTAGCGCGTGTCTTCGGCCGCGGTCGGATCCTGCATGGTGCGCGTTTGCACGCCCTTCACCGCCTCGATGCCGGTGGCGCCCGCGTCGATGCCGATGGTTCCGTTCTCCGCGAACACCCAGTCGAAGATGTAGTCGTAGTTGCCGACCGTGCTGATCCAGCGCACCACCAGCTCGCGCCGCTCGGTGCTGAGGTTGGGCTTGCCCATTTCCTGGTGCTTGAATTCGGGGCCGGCATAGCGCTCGAAAACGGCCATCGCATTCGGGATCTTGTAGGGCTTGCCGCTGAAGTCGGCCAGCGTGGCGTCAATCAGCACGGCGTTCTGCGGCGCATCCTTGCCGGGCTCGATGGACGACGTGAGCGTGCCCATGCCGTACTCGCCCGAATCGAGGTAGGCCTTGAAGTACCAGCCGACGTCCGGGTCGCCGTAGGGCACGATCATGCCGCCGAGCGAACCCTCGTACATGATCTTGCGCCGGCTGCCCTTGTCGTTGTAGGTGACGGTCGAGAGCATCAGGCCCACGCGCGAGTCGAGCCGCATGTGGAAGTCCCAGTTGCGCCAGTGCAGCGTGGAGCCGGTGATCGTGTAGTTCTTGCCCTCGGGCTCGGTGATCTCGAGCGGCTTGGGCGGGGCGCTCAGCATGCGGTCTCGGCCGTCATAGGGTGTCGGCTTGAGCGGCACGGGGACCACCGCGGCGTCCTCGATCTTGACGACCTTCTTCTGCTCGAGGTCGACGACGGCGACCAGGTTCTCGATCGGATGCGCCCAGTTGTTGCCGTCGCCCACGTCGAGATAGCTGACCACCTTCAGCAGGCGGTCTTCCTGGCGCAGCGAATCCTTGCCGTCGAAGTAGCCCACGGTCAGCGGCGTGGCATAGACCTTCCTGACGTCGTCGATGCCACGCTTGGCCAGTGCCTGCGCATATTCGGGGCTGGACTCGACGACTTTCTGCACGGTCTCGAAGTCGTCCACCAACACCATGCCGTGAGCGCCTTCGATGGGCTTCCAGCTCGTGACGGTGCGTCCGGCCAGATCGACCGTGCCTTCGACGACCTTCTTGCCGTCGAGGATGACGAAGGCCGACTGGCGCGGCGCCTGCACGGCCTGGCCGGTCAGCGCGAAGTTCCAGACCTGGTCCTTCGGCGGCGTCTTCAGCGTGATCTCGGTGAAGCGGTAGCCCGGCTGGTAGCGGCCGGCGGCCTTGAGGACGTCGACAGTGGCCTTGATCTCGTCGTCAGTGAGCGGATTGAGCGGGCTGGCCGTGCGCTCCACCACGAAGGTCCTGTCGAGGCCGGACTGGAAGACCTGGTTGATGAAGTGGTGCGACACGAAAGGCTTGCCGTTGCGCATCACCACCGGCACGTCGAGCTGCAGCGGCTGCCCATTGACCAGCGCCTCCCGGGAGCCGGGCTTGACGCGAACCAGCGTGCTGTTGCGCGAGATGGTGAAGACGTTCGAGAAGCGGTCGAAGCGCACGGTGGCGCCGAAGTCTTCCAGCGTCTTGGCCATTGGCACCATCGCCCCTGCGCCACCGTGCGCGAGTGCGGGCGCGGACCACAGGGCGGCCGCGCTGATGGTGCAGGCGCCAAATGCTACGGCAAGTGCTTTTTCCATCGGCCCGAGACGGGGCCTGGACTTGCGAAGCGTTGGCGAAGCGGATACGTCTTGCATCGTGAATTCCTGATCGTCGGTAAGTGGCGGCGCGACGAAGATTACGGCTGCACGATGCGGGAGCGTTATCCACTTTTGGCAAGCGGCGCGAGGAGCGCGTTACGGCTTGCGGCTTGCGTCACGGCATGCCACGACGCGCCGATCACGGCGCGCCGATCAAGCCAAGCGATGCGCAAGTCAGTGGGGCCGCTGCGACGCAGCGGACGCCGCGAAGCGCGTGCGCGTCGCGGAAGGAAGCTCGCCGAACAGTTGGCGGTACTCGGCCGCAAAGCGCGACGGGTGCCAGAAGCCCCAGCGCGCGGCCACGTCGCCGACCGTGTCGTTGCGACACGCCTGCAGTTCGCTGCGCACCTGGTTGAGGCGCATGACGCGCAGGTACGTCACCGGGCTCAGCTGGACGACATTCTCGAATGCGTATTGCAGCGCGCGGCGCGAAGCGCCAGTGGCCACGCACAAGTCCGGCACGGAGATCGGCTCATCGGCGTGGCTGCGCATGTACTCCCGCGCGATGGCCACGATCTGCCTGCGCGCGGCGGCACCCGGAAGCAGGTTCGACTCGATGTGGCTGGGCGCGATGCAGTCCAGCACGGCGTCGGTCAGCGACTCGGCCAGGCGCGCGCGCACCGTCGCATCGTTGAGTGTCTCGGGCCGCTGGCGTACCAGCGATATGGCGCTTTCGAGCTGGGTCTTCAATGCACCGTGATTGAACGCCGACTTGTTCAGCAGCGAAGGCGCGGGGAGGCGCTGCTCGAGGTCCTGCCCCAGCACGACGGCGGCACGTTTCCTGAGTGCATCGGTGTCGACGCAGACTGCGACGAGCCCCATGCCGGCGCATGCAACGAGTTCGAATTCGCGATTCGAGGTGATGGCAATCGCCCGGTCTTCGTTGAGCTGGTGCCCGCAATACCAGCCGGCGCGGTCGACGGCTTGCGGCAGCGCGACGGTCACGGTGTTCGCGCGCGGCCGCCCGCCTTGCAGCACGGCCTGGTTGGCCTGCTCGCGAAAGATCTGCACCGGTCCGATGCGGAACTCTTCAAGGCAACCTTCGAAGCGCCCGCCCGACAGCTGCTCGTAGCGCTGGTCCCATGCACTCAGGCTCGCGGCATGCTCACCGGCATCGGACGTGAGCGTCCGGGCATAGTGGAAATCGGGCACCGTCGGTTGCAGCATGCACGCATCCTAGTGAACCCAAAGGTACCCGTACAACTGGAATCTGTGTATCACTTGGTGTTTGCTTGCTGGCTTCACGAAACAAGATCAGGGCATACCCTTATTCCGTCGACGGCACCGTTCTTCGCCAACGGCCGCACGCCCAACTGCGCCCTGCCGCGCGCCGCAAATTCAGATCCGCTCGACGAAATGTGCGGACAGCCGAACGCATTCAGGCGCGCGGCCGCTTGTCGATCACGCGGCGCGACTTGCCGGTCTGCGTACGCTCGATGGAGTCCGGCAACTGCACCGACACCCGCGTACTGATGCCGACCATGGTCTTGATGCGCTGCTGCAGCCAGCGCGCCGTATCGGCCACCTCGCTCGCAGGCATGCTGGCTGCGCCGGGCTGAAGTTCAGCCAGTACCTCGACCTCGTCAAGCAGGCCTTCGCGCGTGACGACCATCTGGTAGAGCGGCGAGAGCTTGCCGTGCTTGAGCACCAGTTCCTCGATCTGCGTCGGGAATACGTTCACGCCGCGGATGATGAGCATGTCGTCCGAGCGGCCGACGATCTTGCCGATGCGGCGGAAGGCGCGCGACGTGGGCGGCATCAGGCGCGTGAGGTCGCGCGTGCGGTAGCGGATGACGGGGAATGCTTCCTTGGTCAGCGAGGTGAAGACCAGTTCGCCCTCCTCGCCGTCGGCGACCAGTTCGCCGGTGTCGGGGTTGATGATCTCCGGGTAGAAATGGTCTTCCCAGATCACCGGGCCGTCCTTGGACTCGATGCACTCGCTGGCGACGCCGGGACCCATCACTTCGGACAAGCCGTAGATGTCCACCGCGTCGATGCCGGCCTGTGCTTCGATGTCGCGACGCATGCCTTCGGTCCACGGCTCGGCGCCGAAGATGCCGATCTTGAGCGAGCTTTCGCGCGGGTCGATGCCCTGGCGCGCGAACTCCTCCAGGATGACCTGCATGTATGACGGCGTGACCATGATCAGGCGCGGCTTGAAGTCCTGGATGAGCTGCACCTGCTTCTCGGTCTGGCCGCCCGACATCGGGATCACGGTGCATCCCAGGCGCTCGGCGCCGTAGTGCGCACCCAGGCCGCCGGTGAACAGGCCGTAGCCGTAGGCGATGTGCATCGCGTCGCCTGCACGGCCGCCCGCGGCGCGGATGGATCGCGCGACGAGATTCGCCCAGTTGTCGATGTCGTTCTTCGTGTAGCCCACCACCGTCGGCTTGCCGGTGGTGCCCGACGACGCGTGGATGCGCGAGACCTGGCTTTGCGGCACCGCGAACAGGCCGAAGGGGTAGTTGTCGCGGAGGTCCTTCTTGGTGGTGAACGGGAACTTGGCCAGGTCGGCCAGCGTCTTGAGGTCGTCCGGATGCACGCCCTTGGCATCGAAGGCCTGGCGGTAGTGCGGCACGTTGGCATAGACGTGATCGAGCGTGACCTTCAGCCGCTTCAGCTGGAGCGCGGTGATCTCGTCGCGGCTGGCCCGCTCGATCGGGTCCAGCAGGTCGGTGGGGGTGGTGTGCAGTGTCATGGTTGTCTCCTGTACTGAATCGTGGAATGTCGGGAGCGGGGCTAGGCGTGGAGGGTGTCGCGTCTGCGGCCTTGCGCAGCAGCCAGGACCAGGTGCGACAGCGGTCTTCGCCGTGGTCCTGCCGCACGTTGTCGACTACGCGGCACACGGCCGGCACGCGGATGCGTTCGGCCCAGGCGAGCGACGCCCTCCTCCCCCGCCAGGAGGATGTAGTGGTACTGCATGTATCGCTCCTGCCGGGCCTCAGACGTGAAAGCGCCGCTGCGCGACACGGAAGCGGTTGGCCACGAAGGCCGAGTCCGCGTACGAGGCATTGGCAGACGGGTTGCCGCCGGTCCCGTGGAAGTCGGAGAACGCTGCCGACTGGTTCACGAAGATGTTGCCGGTGAGATTGATCGACAGCGACACCTTGCCGCGCCACGTGGCTTCCACCATGGCCTCGACGACTTCCGGCTTCATCGAATAGATGCCGGTGGTGAGTGCGCCGTGTTCGCGCACGATGCGCTCGGACAAGGCCACGGCCGCTTGCGCATCGGCCGCGCGTACGACGAAGCTGATCGGACCGAAGCGCTCCTGCATGTAGGCCTTCTCGTCGCTGGCATCGCACTTGAGCAGGACCGGCGTGCGCACGCGCGCGGCGGGGAACTCGGGATGTGCCAGCGCCTGCGTGGGCAGCACGACTTCGGCGTAGGTATGCGCCTCTTCGACGCGGCGCAGCGTGTCGTCGGACTGGATCGCTCCCAGCACGGCGCAGGCCACCTTGTTGTCGGCGACGAATGCGGCGATCGCGGCGCCCAGGTCCGCTGCCACTTCGTCGAAGCTCTTGTGTCCTTCGTCGGTGGCGATGCCGTCGGCGGGCACGATGATCACTTGCGTGGTCGTGCACATCTGGCCCGAGTACAGCGACAGCGAGAACGCCAGGTTCTTCAGCATTGCGCGGTAGGCGTCGGTGGATTCGATGACGACGTTGTTGACCCCCGCCAGCTCCGCGTAGACCTGCGCCTGCTTGCAGTTGTCGAGGAGCCAGTTTCCGAACTGGTTGCTGCCGGTGAAGTCGACCGACTTCACCGCCGGGTGCATGGCGAGCGCCTGCGTGGCACTGTTTTCGGTGGTCACTGCGAGCGTGATGATGTTCGGGTCGATGCCGTTCTCTTGCATCACTTCACGGATGACCTTCACCGTGATCGCCGCCGGCAGGATCGCATTGCCGTGCGGCTTCACGATCACCGGGTTGCCGGTGGCCAGCGCGGCGAACACGCCGGGATAGGTGTTCCAGGTCGGAAAAGTGCCGCATCCGATGACGAGGCCCACGCCCCGGCCAACGATCTCGAAATGCTTCTGCATCCGCAGCGGCGGATTCTTGCCCTGCGGCTTCTCCCAGATGACTTCGCCGGGAATCGCAGACTGCTCGCGCCATGCACATGCCAGCGCTTCCAGGCCTCGGTCTTGCGCGTGGGGGCCGCCAGCCTGGAAGGCCATCATCCAGCCTTGGCCGGTGGTGGTCATCACCGCGTGGGCGATCTCGAAGCTGCGCTGGTTCAGGCGTTCCAGCGCCTCCATCAGGATGCCGGTGCGCCCTTGCGCGCCGAGTTGTTCCCAAGTCGGCATTGCCTTGAGGGCCGCATCGACCAGCGCTTGCGGCTCGCAGACCGGATAGTGCACGTCCAGCGCCACGCCATAGGGCGATTGCTCGCCGGCATGCGTTCCCACCTGCCCCGGCTGGCCCAGATCGAAGCGCTTGCCGAGGTAGGACTCAAAGGCCCGCTTGCCCTCATCGGCGGCGGTCTCGCCGTAGACCTTGGGGCTGGGCATCTCGCTGAACGGGCTCCAGTAGCTGCGGGCCGCCAGCGCGTCGGTTGCCTGTGCCAGCTTGGCCTTGTGCTTTTCGAACAATGCGGTCGTCATCGATTCTTGTCTCCTGCAATGGGTTTCAGTTGTGCGCGTGTTCCTGGTCGAAATCGATGACCAGCTTGTCGGTGACGGGATAGCTCTGGCAGCACAGCACGAAGCCGCGCGCCACCTCGTAGTCTTCGAGTGCGAAATTGATGTCCATGTCGACTTCGCCATGCAGTACCTTGGCGCGGCAGGTCGAGCAGACGCCGCCCTTGCACGAGTACGGCATTTCCAGTCCGGCCTTGATGCCGGCGTCGACCAGGTTGTCGGTGTTCTTGCGCATGAAGAAGCTGCGCCGCGTTCCGTCGACGACGACTTCGACTTCGCACTGGTCGCTGCCTTCCGCGGCGGCGCGCGCCACGCGCGGCTTGCCGTCCTTGGGCGCGGTGCCGAACAGCTCGACCTTGATGCGCGACTTGTCCACGCCATGGTCCTGCAGCGCTTGCGAGGTGGCCAGCATCATGTCTTCCGGCCCGCAGATGAAGGCTGCGTCGATTCCGGCCGGGTCGATCCAGTGCGTGAGCAACTGGCTGCACTTCTCGTGGTCGATGCGGCCGTTGAACAGCGGAATGTCCTGCGACTCGCGGCTCATGATCCAGACCAGGTTGAAGCGGCCGAGGTAGGTGTCCTTCAGGTCTTCGAGTTCTTCCTTGAACATCACGCCGCTCGACGAGCGGTTGCCGTACACGAGCGTCACGCTGGTGTGCGGTTCGGCCAGCAAGGTGGTCTTGATGATCGACAACACCGGCGTGATGCCGCTGCCGGAGGCGAAGGCCACGACATGGCGCTGTGCATCGGGTTGCAGTGCCATATGGAAGTGCCCCTGCGGCGGCATGACCTCGATCGCGGTGCCCGGCCGCAGGTTCTCGGCCGCCCAGTTGGAAAACGCACCGCCCGACACGCGCTTGATGGCCACGCGCAACCGACGGTCCTGCACGGCCGAGCAGATCGAATACGAGCGACGCAGTTCCTCGCCATCGAGCAGGGTGCGCAACGTCAGGTACTGGCCTTGCACATACGAGAAGGTGTCGTCGAGGTGCCCTGGCACCGCGAAGGTCACCGCGACCGCATCGCGCGTCGCTTGCTCGACGTGACTGACCTGGAGGGAATGGAATTGTGGAGCGGCCATTTTCAGTGCGCCTTGAAGTAGTCGAAGGGTTCCAGGCAGTCGTTGCACTGGTAGAGCGCCTTGCAGGCGGTCGAGCCGAACTGCGACAGCAGACGCGTCTTGCGCGAGTTGCATTGCGGGCACGGCACGATCACGCGCTGCGGCAGCAATGCGCTGATATCGATGGCCTGCGTGCCGTCCAAGGCAGCAGCTCGCAGCACCGGCGGCGCGATGCCGTAGGCACGCAATGCATCGCGGCCCTTGGCGCTCATCCAGTCGGTGGTCCATGCAGGCGCGAGTTGGGTGCGCACCTGCACCTGCTCGACACCGCGCGCATGCAACGCATCGCGGATCGACTGTGCGATGACTTCGGTGGCCGGGCAGCCCGAGTAGGTTGGCGTCACGGTGACGACCAGCGAATCGCCCAGCCACTCGACATTGCGAATGAGGCCGAGGTCCACGACCGAGACCACGGGCACTTCCGGGTCCATCACCTCGCCGAGCCAGGCCCTCACGGTGTCGCGCGAGATCTGCGCCTGCGGCGCCGCCATCACGGCGCTCACCACTGCGCTCCCGGATAGGTGCGCTGTACGAATTGCAGGTCGGTCAGCAGGTGACCCAGATGCTCCGTGTGCACACCGCGCTTGCCGCCACGCTGATGACCGACGTATGTCGGCATCGCCAGCGTGGCGCGGCTCAGCACCGCCTCGACACTGGCGCGCCACGGGGCGGCGAGCGAAGGCGCTGCGGGTGCCACGCCAGACGCGGCGCATGCTTCGTCCACCGCATCCGACTCGAACCATTCGCTGGCATACGGCCAGAGCAACTCCACAGCAGCTTGCATGCGGACATGGCTTTCCTGCGTGCCGCGGCCCAATGCAATCATCAATCCGGCGCTGCGTTCGAAGTGATAGCGGACCTCCTTCACTGCCTTCTGCGCTATCTCGGCAATGCGCGCATCGCTCGACTCGCCCAAGCCGGCCAGCACGTGCATGTGCCACGCATCGAACAGGAACTGCCGCGCCACCGTGTTGCCGTAATGGCCGTTGGGCTGCTCCACGAGCAGGAGGTTGCGGAATTCATTGCCGTCGCGGAAGTAGGCGAGCGCGTCTTCGTCGCGGCCAAGGCCTTCTTCCTCGCCCGCCAGGGTCAGCCACATCCGCGACTGTCCCAGCAAGTCGAGCGCCACGTTGGTCAGCGCAAGATCTTCCTCCAGCGCCGGCCCATGGCCGCACCAGGCGGCCAGTTGCTGCGACAGCACCAGGCAGTTGTCGCCCATGCGCAGCAGGTATTCGAGTTTCGCGTTCATGTCAGTTGCTCCACCGCGCTTCGCGCGACCCGCGGCAGATGAAACTGGCGCCGCCAAATACCAGGGATACCACCAGGGATACCGCGGAACCGGCTTCGCCGTGCCGCTGGTATCGGTCCCTCGAGGGGGAGGCGCCGCAGGCGCTTCGGGGGTGTTTCATTTCTAGATGTGCTCCACGCCATCGGGCATGGGAAAGAACGTCGGATGGCGATACACCTTGCTCTGCGCCGCGTCGAACAGCGCCTCCTTGTCGCCGGGGCTGCTGGCCAGCACGTCGGCCGCACGCACGACCCAGATGCTCACGCCTTCGTTGCGCCGCGTGTAGACATCACGCGCATGCTGTACGGCGCTGGCGCCATCCACTGCATGCAGGCTGCCCACATGCTTGTGCGCGAGGCCGTGCTGGCTGCGAATGAAGATTTCCCACAGGGGCCATTCGCGTCGGGTTTTTTGCTCGGGGTTCATGTCATGCCACCTTCAGTTCGTCGGGTTGTTCCTGCTGGTCCGCGTAGGCCTGCATCGCTTCGCGAAACCAGGCGCCTTCGTCCCATGCCTTGTTGCGCGCTGCCAGGCGCTCCTGGTTGCATGGTCCCTTGCCGCGCACCACGTTGAAAAAATCTTCCCAGTCGATGGGGCCGTAGTCGTAGTGGCCGCGTTCCTCGTTCCACCTCAGGTCGGCGTCGGGAATCGTCAGGCCGAGGAACTCGGCTTGCGGCACGGTCTGGTCGATGAACTTCTGGCGCAGCGCATCGTTGGTCTGCGACTTGATCTTCCAGGCCATCGACTGCGCGCTGTTCACCGACTGGTCATCGGCCGGGCCATGCATGGCGATGGAAGGCCACCACCAGCGGTTGAGCGCGTCCTGCGCCATCGCCTTCTGCGCCGGCGTGCCGCGGCACAGCGTGTGCATGATCTCGAAGCCCTGGCGCTGATGGAACGATTCCTCCTTGCACACCCGCACCATGGCGCGCGCATACGGCCCGTAGGAGCAGCGGCAGATCGGCACCTGGTTCACGATCGCCGAGCCATCGACCAGCCAGCCGATGGCGCCGATGTCGGCCCAGGTCAGTGTGGGGTAGTTGAAGATGCTCGAGTACTTGGCCTTGCCCGACAGCAGGTCGAGGTAAGTCTGGTCGCGCGTCACGCCGAGCGTCTCGACCGCGCTGTACAAGTACAGGCCGTGGCCCGCTTCATCCTGCACCTTGGCCATGAGGATGGCCTTGCGTTGCAGCGTGGGCGCCCGCGTGATCCAGTTGGCTTCGGGCAGCATGCCGACGTATTCGGAATGCGCGTGTTGCGAGATCTGCCGGATCAGCGTCTTGCGATAACCCTCAGGCATCCAATCCTTGGGTTCGACCTTGATGCTGGCGTCGATCCGCTCCTGAAATGCGCGCTCCTGCGGCGACATTTCATCCAGCGTCTTGACCGCCTGTGCACCCGTCTCGACGAGTTGTGCGTACATGCATGTCTCCATTCATCGTGTCGTTGACGAGGATCAATCCCTCGAACTGAAATGAATGGTAGTGATACAAAAGGACTCATACAATCGAATGATGTGTATCATTTCCGGAGCACGCCATGCCATCGGCAACGCTTGAAGGGAAGATCTCGCCCAGCGTTGCGAGGCTTCGGCGCGGGCTCGTGATGCGTGCCAACTCGGTGCTGATCACCATCTACGGCGACGCGATCGCACCGCGGCGCCAGTCGGTCTGGCTGGGCAGTTTGATCAGCCTGGCGGAGCCGTTCGGCATCTCGTCGCGGCTGGTGCGCACCAGTGCATTCCGCCTCACCGCGGATGATTGGTTCAGCGCCACGCGCATCGGGCGACGCAGCTACTACGGTTTGTCGGATGTGGGCCTGTTGCGTGTGCGGCATGCCGACCGGCGCATCTACGAGTTCAACCTCCCCACATGGGACGGCCGATGGACGCTGGTGCTGCTGGAAGCCGGCATGCGCGCCAGCATGCGCCAGCACCTGAAGCGCGAACTGCTGTGGGAAAGCTTCGGCCAGTTGTCCCCCGGCATCTTTGCGCACCCGCATGTGGACCACCAATCGCTGCAGGAAATACTGCGAGCCGCCAAGGCCGAAGGGCACGTTGCCGTGCTGAGCGCGCAGAGCCTCGACGACTACGGCCGCAAGCCGCTGCAGGCGCTGATGCACGACACCTTCAAGCTCGCCAAGGTGGAGCAGGCATGGCAGCAATTCATCACCCGCTTCGCGCCTGCTGTCGCGCTGCTGGATTCATTGACGCAGGCTGAAGCCTTCTTCCTGCGCACCTTGCTGATCCACGAATACCGCCGGGTCTTGCTGCGCGATCCCAACCTGCCGGCGGCCTTGCTGCCCGACGATTGGCCCGGCCTGCGCGCACGCGAATTGTGCGAATTGCTCTATCGCAAGCTGCTGGTCGGCAGTGAGCAGTTCCTCGTCGCCCACATGGAAACCACCGACGGGCCGCTCAGCAAGACGCCGAGGGAAATCAGCCGGCGTCTGACGAGCGCTTGACCACGGAAGCAGGCGCCAGGTGACGGCGCTGGTCGTAGGTCGGCTGCGGCGGCAGATCCTTCAGGTGCGCCGTGTCGGCCCAATCGAGGATCTCGATGCGCGTTGGATGCGCCGCATCGGCCAGCCGAACGCGGTTGAACCCGGCGTTGGGAATGTCGCTCTGCCGCGGCCCGCTCAGGCTCATGCCCTTGGCGGTGCGCCACACCATGTCGAGCACGCCGCCATGCGTCACCACCAGCACGTTCTGGCCGGCATGCGTCGTCGCGATTCGCCGCAGCGCCTCGATGATCCGCGCATGAAATACGAGTGCCGATTCGCCTTCGGGCATCGAATGCTCTTCGCGAAATTCGAGCCACTGCTCCCACGCGCGCGGATGCAGCGCGCGAATCTCATCTGCGCGCAGACCCTCGGCCACGCCGAAGTGCTGCTCGCGCAATCCGACGGTCGTGACGATCGGCAGCTTGAGTTGCTGCGCGGCCGGCGCCGCCGTTTGCTGTGCGCGCATCAGGTCGCTGCAGATCACCTGCTGTACCGGCTCTCCGGCCAGCCGCAGGCCGAGCCGGCGGGCCTGTTCGTGACCCATGTCGTTGAGGGGCACGTCGACATGGCCTTGAAAGCGCAGTTCGCGGTTCCAGTCGGTTTCGCCGTGGCGGATCAGGATCAGGTTGGTGGCAATTGGCATGGTGCGTACTCACATTGTCCCATCGGCACCGCGTCCCCCATGTGTCAATGCCAGAATCGTTGACAGCCTCGCATTGCGATTTCTCCTGCCGCTCCCGTCATGCCCCAACTCGTCCTGATTCCCGGCCTTGCCTGCGACGACCGCCTCTGGCAAGACCAGTGGCCCGCCCTCCCCGACAACATGAGGCCTGCGGTGAGCGACGCGCACATGCGATTCGCAACCATCGAGGAAATGGCGCGCGCCGTACTCGAGGCGCACGATGGCCCGCTGATCCTGTGTGGCGCCTCGATGGGCGGCATGATCGCGATGGAAGCGGCCCGCCAGGCACCCGAACGCATCCAGGGCCTGGCGCTCCTCGGCACCAACCCACGCGCCGAGACGCCTGACATGCGCGCGCTGCGCGAGGCCGCCATCGAACTGTTCGCACGCGGCGACGTGCTCGGGGTGATCAAGCCCAACATCATGTTCGCGTTCCACCCGAAGCAGGCCGCCGATGCGACACTGGTGGACCGATACCTGTGCATGATGCTCGACGCCGGCGCCGGCCAGCTGATCAATCAGAACCGCGCGCTGATGCAGCGGCCCGATGCGCGCGGCCAATTGCCCGGCCTGCGCTGTCCGGTGCTGGTGATGTGCGGCGACACCGACCGACTGACCCCACCGGAGTGTTCGCGGGAAATCGCAGCGCTGGTGCCCGCCGCCGAACTGGTCTGGGTACCCGACTGCGGCCACATGCTGACGATGGAAAAGCCCGCGCTCGTCAATGAAACCCTGGCCGCTTGGCTGACCCGCTTCGAGGACTGATCGGCAGCCAGGCCACAGACGCAAAAAAGGCTCCCGAAGGAGCCTTTTTATTTCAGAGCAGCGAGTGCTTAGTAGCCGCCGCGGCTGTTGCCGCCACCGTAGCCACCACCGCCACCACCGTAACCGCCGCCGCCGCCACCACCACCGTAGCCGCCGCCACCACCACTGCGGCCACCGCCGCCACCGCCGCCGTAGCCGCCGCCACCACCACCACCACTACGGCCGCCGCCGCCACCGAAACCGCCCGAGGGGCGCGGTTCCATCGGACGGGCTTCGTTCACCGTCAGGCTGCGGCCTTCGAGTGCGTGGCCGTTCATGCCTTCAATGGCTGCGAGCGCTTCTGCGTCGGTGCCCATTTCGACAAAGCCGAAACCCTTGGAACGACCGGTGTCGCGCTCCATCATGACCTTGGCGCTGGCGACAGCACCGTACTGGCCGAAGGCCTGTTCCAGGTCGTTGTCACGGATCGAGTAGGCGAGATTGCCCACGTACAGTTTTTTGCCCATTTCGGGACTCCTCAAATTACAAGAAACAAAAGCGATGGAGTCCCAGAATCACAACAAACAAAACCGCTGTGGCGCGAAACCGACCTATCACCGTTTGCCGGCCCGCAGGAACCTGCAGGAAAGCTGCGGCATTATCTGCCAAAGCACGCCGTTGTGCCGAAAAAAGAAAAATAGTTCACGTTGTTTCAACTCATGGCGCGAATTGGAATGCCTTCCCCGGTGAGCCGTTCGCGGATGTTTTTCGCGAACTGCAAGGCGTGGGCGCCGTCGCCGTGCAGGCAAACGGTCTGGGCATTCACCGCCACCGTGCTGCCATCGACAGCCGTCACTCTGTGGTCTCGTACCAACGAAATGGTTTGGGCAATGGCCTGGGCATCGTCCTCGATCAGCGCGCCCGGGAGCTTTCGGCTGACCAGGCTGCCGTCGGGGTTGTAGCCGCGGTCGGCAAAAACCTCTTCCACCGGTTTCAGGCCGGCGCGGCGGGCCGCGGCGATCATGCCGCTGCCGGCGAGCCCGAAGAACTTGAGCGACGGGTCGAAGCGCCTGACTGCCTCGCACAACGCATCGGCCAGCGCCGGATCCCTGGCCGCCTGGTTGTAAAGCGCCCCGTGCGGCTTGACGTGCGCGAGTGTCCCGCCCTCCGCCTTGACGATCGCGGCCAGCGCGCCGATCTGGTAGAGCGTGCCGGCAATGACTTCGTCCGCAGGCAGGTTCATTTCGCTGCGGCCGAAGTTCTCGCGGTCCGGAAAGCTCGGATGCGCGCCGATGGCCACGCCATTGGCAAGAGCCCAACGGACGCATTGCTGCATCGTCTTCGCGTCGCCCGCATGCCAGCCACAGGCAATGTTGGCCGAACTCACCAGCGCCAGCAGCGCCTCGTCGTTTTCGCAGCCTTCGCCGAGGTCGGCGTTGAGATCGATCGTCATGTTTTTCGCCTCCAGGCTGCGCGCACGTCGTGCGCTCCTCCCACCCCTACCGGGGGCGACACCAGCGGCCCGGCAAAGCCGCTTCCGCGGTGTCTCTCGAATGATGGTGGGTCGACGTCGTGGGGGGAACAGTCTACGTCTGCACGGGCCAGTTTGCGGAAATCAGGCCTTGTGCGACTTGCCGCAGGTAACGCTGTTGTGCGTCCCATGCGTCGCGGGCAGCGACGGCATCGACTTCCACCAGCCGCAGTCGCCCGTTCAGTGGCGCCTGCGCGAGCTTCCAGAGGTCGGCGCGGATCACGACGCCGATGCGCGGGTAGCCGCCGGTGGTCTGTGCATCGCCCATGAGGATGATCGGCTGTCCGGACGGCGGCACCTGGATCGTGCCGGGGATGACGGCTGACGAAAGCATGTCGGCATGGCGCCGGCGCTTCAGTTCCGTCCCGGCGAGCCGACTGCCCATGCGGTTGCTCTGGGTGGTGATGCGCCACTCTTCGCCCCACAAGGCAGCCCGGGCCGCAACCAGGTACTGCTCGTATTCCGGGCCCTGCATCACGCGCAGGGAGATGGGCTCGGTGAGGCCTTCGCCTGCCGCCCAACCGGGCGGGCGCAGGCCGAACTGGCGGCAAGTGCGCTGCGCCTCGTCGAGCGCCGACGGGCCGATCGACAGCTGATCGTTCTTGCGCAGCGCCCGGCCTTGATGACCGCCAAAGCCGGCCTTCAGGTCCGTGCTGCGTGATCCGAGCACCGGCAGGACGTCAATGCCGCCCGCCACGGCAAGCCAGGTGCGCAAGCCCGGCTTGCGGCCAGACGCATTGGTACCGCCCAACTTGAGAGTCTGGCCAGCGCCGACGGCCACGCTCCAGCAGGGCCACAGGCGCTGTCCATCGAGGCACGCGGAAAAGTCGTCGCCGGCCAGCGCGATGCGCGTGTCGGACTCGAAGCGAAGCTCGCAGTTGCCCAGTGTGATTTCCAGCCCCGCCGCGCCGTCCGCGTTGCCGACCAGTCGATTCGCCAGGGTCAGCGCCAGCGTGTCCAGCGCCCCGCCGGGACAGATGCCAAGCTGGCGATGGCCGTGCCGTCCCAGATCCTGCACCGAAGCCAGGATGCCGGGGCGCAAGACGGTGATCATGTCGTCACGCTTTCCGCAACGAAGCGCACGCGGTCGCCAGGCCGCAGCAGCGTCGGCTCCTTCGCGCTGGGGTCGAATATTTCCAGCGACGTGCGCCCGATGATGTTCCAGCCGCCCGGCGAGACCAACGGATAGATGCCGGTCTGCTCGCCGCCAATTCCGACTGATCGTGCGGGCACCGCCGTGCGCGGCTCCGCGCGGCGCGGTGTCGCGAGTTCGGGTGCAAGGCCGCCCATGAACGCAAAACCTGGGAGAAAGCCGAGCAGGTAGACGACGTAATCGCCCGCGCAATGGCGCCGCACCACTTCGTCCGGCGTCAGGCCGGTGTGGGAGGCGACATCGCCGAGATCGGGGCCATCGATGCCACCATACGCCACCGGGATCTGCACCTCGCGCCCTGCGATGGCGCCGGCCTTGAGCTTTGGCCACTGGGCAAGAATGCGCGCGCCGAGCGACTCCGCATCGGCGAGCGCCGGGTCGAACATCAACGTCAGGTTGTTCATGCCCGGCAGCACCTCGCCAACGCCAGGCCATTCCACCGCTTCGGCCGCAAGCGCCCAGATCCTTTGCTGCACCGCCAGTTGCGCAGGTGCCGGCAGTTCGCACAACAAGGCAGCGTCGCCCAGGGCGAAGAGCCGGGGCGGTCTGGATTCGTTCATTCCGCGGGGGCTGCGCGCATCATTCGCGCCCGAGGCTGCGCACCTTGGCCGCGAGCTTTTTCCGCACGCCAGAAGACACGAACTTGTCTATCTCGCCACCCAGCATTGCAATCTCGCGCACGAAGGTGCTCGAGATGAACTGGTATTTGTCGCTCGGCGTGAGGAACACGGTCTCGACATTCGGCATCAGCGACCGATTCATGCCGGCCAGCTGGAATTCATAGTCGAAGTCGGTGACCGCGCGCAGGCCGCGCACCATCGCCTTTCCATTGCGTGCGACGACGAAGTCGCGCAGCAGGCCTGAAAAGCTTTCGACCGTCACCTGGTCCTTGAACGGCTCGACCGCTTCGTGCACCATGCCGATCCGCTCTTCGAGCGAGAACAGGGCCTTCTTGTGGTGGCCAGCCGCCACCGCCACGATGACGTGCGAAAACAGCTGCGTAGCGCGCCGAACCACGTCTTCGTGGCCTAAGGTTATGGGATCGAAAGTGCCGGGGTAAACGGCAATCACGCTGGACATTTGTTTTGCTCCTCCACCGTCGGCCGGTTCGGCTTCGGGTCGGGCGGATTATGCAGCCGCATTGGCCAGCGGGCGCAGCAGATGTGCATGCACTGCGCCTGCCTTCATATAGCGAAAGCCGATGAGGCCCAGCGGCGCGAGTTCGTCGTCGGTCCAGCGCCGCGGCGCCTCGAGATACACCGCGCCGTCGGCATGCAAAGCACGAGCGGCGGCGCGTAGCGCGGGTTCGTACAGGGCCGCCTGCTCGAACGGCGGATCGAGGAACACCGCGTGCAGGCTGCCGACCGGCGCGCGTTCGACGGCTGTCACTCCGTTGCCGCGTTCGATGCGCAGGCTCGGGGCATCGAGCTTGGCCTTGATGGCTTGCAACTGCGCTACCAGGTCCGCGTCCTGCTCGCAGAGGATGACGCTGCCGGCCCCGCGCGATGCCGCCTCGAGCCCCAACGCGCCGGTGCCCGCGAAGGCGTCGATGCATTGCCAGCCCGGCAATTCGCCCCCACCCGCGCCAGCCAGGCTGGCAAGCCAGTTGAACAGCGTCTCGCGCACCCGGTCGGGCGTGGGGCGCAGGCCGGGCTTGTCGGCGACCGCGAGCCGCGTGCGCTTCCATTGGCCCCCGATGATTCGGATCTGGCGCGGCAACGCAGACTTGTGGCGCGGTGCCTTCGCGGGCCTTGCTGCCTTTGCTGCTGGCTTGGCCGTGGCCTTGGGTGCGGTTTCTTTCCTCATCGGGCCGAGCTTAACCGCGGCACGCCTGCTGCGCCTCGCTGCGGGGGGCCAGGCGTCAGGCCGTTATTCCTTGGCGCCGAGAATGACGGTCACCATGCGTTGCGGATGCAGCTTGCGCTGATACGCGGCCTTGATGTCGGCTGTGGTGATGGCGTTCATGCGCGTCGTCCAGGTGTCCAGGTAGTCCAGCGGCAGGCCGTACCAGGCGATGTTGGCCACGTTGCCAAGCAGCTTGCGATTACTGTCGAGGAGCAGCGGAAAGCCACCGATGAGGTTGTCTTTCGCTGCCTTGAGTTCGGCCTCGGTCGGGCCTTCGGCCACGAACTTCTCCAGCACTTCGCGCGAAAGCTTGACCGCCTGGTCCGCCTGGTCCGGCCGGGTCTGGAAGCCGATGCGGAACGCACCCGCATGCAGCCCCGGTGCAAAGCCGCTGTAGATGCTGTAGGCCAGCCCGCGCTTCTCGCGCACCTGCTCGGTGAGGCGCGACACGAACCCGCCACCACCCAGCACGTAGTTGCCCAGCGTCAGCGCGAAGTGGTCCGGGTCGCTGCGCGGATAGCCGGGCTCGCCGATATAGACATGCGCTTGCGCCGAGTCGAACGGAACGCGCTCTTCCTTCGCCCCCGTGAGCGGCATGACCTCCGGCACCACCGGCAGCGCAACGCATCCCGCCGGTTGCGCGGGCAAGCGCGACATCAGCGTCATGGCGATAGCCTCCGCCTGCGGCCGCGTGACCGCACCGACGATGCTCAGCTTGGCGCGGCACGGCGCGATGAGTTGCTCATAGCGGGTGCGCATCACCGCCGTGTCGATGCGCGCCAGCGATTCCTCGGTCACCTCCGCGCCGAAAGGATGGCTGCCGTATACCGCTTGCGAGAACGTGCGCGCAGCGACGGTGTCGGGCTTGGTGTTGGCTTCCTTGATCGCGGCGCCGATTCGTTCGCGCTCGCGCTTCCAGACGTCTTCCGGAAACGAGGGCTCGCCGATCTCGCGCGCGGCCAGCGCCACCGCCTTGTCAAGCAGCGCCGGATCGGACAGCGTGCGCAAGCTGAAGCTGGTGCGCTCGGGACCCGCTCCTGCATCGAAGCTGGCGCCAAGGTCTGCCCAGGCCTCGCCCAGCGCGTTCTCGTCCATCGCCTTTGGATACGGCCCGGAAGCCGGCGCCGCGCGAATGCCTTTCTCGATCATGCCGGCCGTGACGCTGGCCAGCCCGGCCTGCGCCTCCGGATCGCGTCGGCTGCCGGCGTCGAAGTCGAGTTGGAGGTCGAGGATCGGCAGCGAGTCCACACTCGCAAGCCAGACCTGCGCGCCGTTGGACAAGGTCCAGTGTTCGATCGGCACCGCCGCCTGTGCATTCAGGGCGATCAGCACTGCGGCGCTGGCCAGCAAGGCGCGCGTTGCGATTCTTTGGATAGCAAACATGGGAGAGGATGTCTTTCAGCGCAGCTCGCCTGCGGGCGCGGGACGCGGCCGGCGATTCTTGTCGGGCGGCAGTGGCCGCAGGACGGCGACCGTGAGTTGGTCATCGCCGAAATACTTGCCGGCGACCGCCTGCACCTGTTCGGCCGTGACGGCCTGCAGCCTGGACATCATCTGCATGCTCGCGTCCAGAGGCAGCCCCTGGATCCAGTTGCTGCCGAGTTCCCGCGCCTGGGCCATGACCGAGTCCAGCTTGTAGGTTTCGCTGGCCACCCACTGTGTCTTGACGCGCGCGAGCTCGGCCGCGCCGATGCCGTCCTTTGCGACGCGGGCCACCTCTGCGCGCAAGGCTGCCTCGACTTGCTCGGGCGTCTTCCCGGCCGCAGGCACGCCGTCGAGGCCGAACAGTTGCGGGCCTCTACCGATGAAGCCCGCATATGAGCCGGCGGAGTCGGCCACACGGTTCGGCCCCTGCGTCAGCGCGCGGTCGAGCCGCGCGCCCGCGTAGCCGTCGAGCACCGCCGAAAGCACCACCAGCGCCCACGCATCGCTCTCGCCGTCCAGACTCTCGAGCTTCGGCGTACGGAACACCAGCGACACGTACGACTGCTCGGCCGGCGCCTTGAACTCGACGCGCCGGATGCCGCGCTGCTCGGGTTCGATGCGCGGCTTGCGCACGGGCAACGCGCGGGCTGGGATGCTCCCGTAGTATTTTTCAGCCAGCTTGCGCACTTGTTCCACGTCCACATCGCCGGCGACCACAAGGGCGGCATTGGCCGGCACATACCAGCGCTGGTGAAAGTCGCGCACATCCTGGGGCGTCATCGCGTCGAGGTCGCTCATCCATCCGACCACCGGACGGTGATACGGCGACGCAATGAACACGGCCGCGTTCTGCTGCTCGCCGAGCAGCGAACGCGGCTGGTCTTCGGTGCGCATGCGGCGCTCTTCCTTGACCACTTCGATCTCGCGCTTGAACTCGTCGTCGGCCCACTGGTTGTGGGCGAAGCGGTCGGACTCCAGCTTCATCACTTCTTCCAGCTTGCCCATTGGAATCTGCTGGTAGTAACCGGTGTAGTCGCGCGTGGTGAAGGCGTTCTCGCGCCCGCCGAGCGCAGCCACACGGCGCGAGAACTCGCCGGGCTTCAGATCCTTCGTCCCCTTGAACATCATGTGCTCGAGCGCGTGGGCCACGCCCGAAGTGCCGTCGACTTCGTCCATGGCGCCGACGCGCACCCACACCATCTGCACCGCAGTGGGTGCCCGGCGATCGGGCTTGACGATCAGTGTCATGCCGTTGGCCAGCGTGAACTGCTGCGCCCGCGTGGACTGCGCGGAGGGTGGAGATGCGGCGGCGGTGGTCGGGTTTTGCGCAGCGACGGGCATGACCCAAAGCGCAAACAGCGCCGAGGCCAGCACCGCACCGAACGCAGCGCGGCGTGGCGAGGGGCGTTTCATAGAATGGGTCGGATTGTAAAAACGCTGCGATGTTCAGTTTCTTCAAGAAAAAAAAGCCCGAGGACGAGTTGTCTCCGGCACCAGATCCTTCTTTACCTCCCGCGCCCACAGTGGCAGCGGGTACGGTCCAGCAGGAGGTGCCGGCGTTCCTGCGCGACTTGCCGGCAGTATCGGTGCCAGCGCCAACCGACGCGGCCGCCGCTGCACCTGCACCCGTAGCACCCGTAGCACCCGCGCCCACGGCAGCCCCCTTTCTTCCGCCACGCTGGACGCGGCCTCCACCGCCCGCGCCGCTGGCGTTCAAGCCCCCACCGCCTGTTCCGCAGTCGGTGCCGTCGCAGACTCCTGCAGGTACCGAAGTCCCTGCGTTCCTGCGCGACCTTCCTCCCGCACCGACGCCGATTGCACCGCCCGCCGAGCAGCGCAAGCCCTCACCCTATCGCGCCGCGCCTGCGCCCCTGGAGCCTACTGAAGCCGAGCGCGCAGGCTGGCTCGCCAAGCTCAAGACCGGCCTCAAGAAGACCGGCACCGGCATCCAGGCCGTGTTCATCAACGCCCAGATTGACGAAGACCTCTACGAGGAACTCGAGACCGCCCTGCTGATGGCCGACACCGGCGTGAAAGCGACCGAGTCGATCCTTGAAGAACTGCGCCGACGCGTCAAGAGCACCATTGCCAAGGACGCCGCGCAAGTGCGCGTGCTGCTGGCCGATGTGCTGACCGACTTGCTCAAGCCTCTCGAAAAGCAACTCGTCATCGGCGAGCACACGCCCACCGTGATCATGGTCGCGGGCGTGAATGGCGCCGGCAAGACCACGTCGATCGGCAAGCTCACCAAGCACCTTTCCAGCGAAGGTTGCTCGACGCTGCTGGCCGCGGCCGACACCTTCCGCGCCGCCGCGCGCGAGCAGTTGCTGGTCTGGGCCGACCGCAACACGGTCGAGATCGTGAGCAACGAAGGCGGCGACCCGTCGTCCGTGAGCTTCGATGCGGTCAAGGCCGGCAAGGCGCGTGGCAAGGACGTCGTGCTGGTCGATACGGCAGGCCGGTTGCCGACGCAAATCCACCTGATGGACGAGTTGAAGAAGATCAAGCGCGTGGTCACCAAGGCCGACGAAAGCGCACCGCACGAGATTCTCCTGGTGATCGACGGAAACACCGGCCAGAACGCCGTCGCGCAGGTCAAGGCCTTCGACGATGCGCTCGGCCTCACTGGGCTGATCGTCACCAAGCTCGATGGCACGGCACGCGGTGGCGTGTTGGCAGCCATCGCGCGCGAGCGGCCGGTTCCCGTCTATTTCGTGGGCGTCGGCGAGAAGCTGGAAGACCTCGAGACCTTCAGCGCACGCGAGTTTGCGCAGGCTCTGCTGGGCTGAGCCCGGCAAGCTTTCGTAGCCGTTTCGGACACCACCCGGTGAACCACGCGGCGCCAGCCAATGCGCCGACGGTGATCGCAATTCTCCGTAGCTTCCCTCTCTCGCTCATGTGGCCCGCGCTGGCATCATGGCAAGGTTGCCGCATGACGCGGCGCCGGAGCAATCATGGATACCGCGCACGCCCCGCTGACGAGCACTGGTCGCAAGCTGGACCGCCTGCTCGCGCACTACGGCGAAAGCCACCGCAACCCGACCAACGAACTGATCCACTTCATCGCAATTCCGGCGATCCTGTTGAGCATCGTGGGGCTTCTGTACGCCCTGCATCCATGGGTGGCCTATGCCTTCGTCACGGCCAGCCTTGTCTACTACGCGTCGCTGCGCTCCATCGTGCTGTTCGCCACCATGGCTGTGTGCACTGTTGCTGCCGTTGCGCTCGTGCGTTCGCTTGGCGAGCTCGTGGTGCCAGTGTCTGCCACGGTGTTCGTGGTGGCCTGGATCTTCCAATTCATCGGCCACAAGATCGAAGGCAGGAAACCTTCGTTCTTTGAAGATATCCAATACCTCTGGGTGGGTCCGCTGTTCGTGGTGACGCAGCTCTATGTCAGGCTGGGCGTGCGCTGGTAGGGGAGACGAAGGTCTGGGTCTCAACCGACCAGCAAGAGTTCCCTGGGCAATTCGTAGTTGGTGTGGCGGCTCACGTAGCGCAATTCGCAGTCGCCGATACGTATCACATCGCCGTGGCGCAGCGCCCGCTGCTTCACTTTGCGTCCATTCACATAAGTTCCGTTGCTGCTTGCGAGGTCAATTACCCAGGTGGTGCCGCCTTCAACCCGCATTTCGGCATGATGACGACTGACGCTCGGGCGATCCAGTTGAAGATCGTTGGTCACGTCACGGCCAATCAGGGTGTGCTTGTCCGCCAACTCGATCTGTTTCGGCGAGTTGGTTTTCGTCATCAGGAGCAGGCGTGCCATTGGGTAATCTGTGAATGAAATCGGCTTCGGCAAGTGAGGGTGAATGTGCCTGAAGCGATACTTAACGATAAGTAACATTTTAGGATTTAATCCTTTTTGTTACATGAATGCGACAAAAGTGTGCATTTATGTGTCTCCAAAGGACGGCAAAAACTATCGACCCGATAGAAATAAGGGGGGACCCTGACCTTAGCACTCGCTCTAATCGAGTGCTAATATGTCCCGAATGAAAGGAGCTTCCTCAATGACAGCACTGTCTGGAGTCTCTGCCAAGTCACTCGCGGTCGCGAACCCATGGTCGGTCGTGCCACCGCTTGGCAATCTCGACGCCTATATTTCAGTCGCCAACCGCCTGCCGCTGCTCACGCTCGACGAAGAGCAGAGCTACGCGCGCAAGTTGCGCGACAACAATGACCTGGAGGCCGCGGGCGCGCTGGTGCTGTCGCACCTGCGCCTGGTCGTCTCCATCTCCCGCCAATACCTGGGCTACGGCTTGCCGCACGGCGACCTGATCCAGGAAGGCAACATCGGCCTCATGAAGGCCGTGAAGCGTTTCGACCCCAACCAGGGCGTGCGCCTGGTGAGCTACGCGATCCACTGGATCAAGGCCGAGATCCATGAGTACATCCTGAAGAACTGGCGCATGGTCAAGGTCGCGACGACCAAGGCCCAGCGCAAGCTGTTCTTCAACCTGCGGTCGATGAAGCAGGGCTTCAAGGCCGACTCGGCCGCCATCGATGCCGACACGCACCGCGAAACGCTGAGCACGGACGAAGTCGGCCAGGTCGCCGCCAGGCTGAACGTCAAGCGCGAGGAAGTGCTCGAGATGGAAACCCGCCTGTCGGGCGGCGACATCCTGCTCGACCCGAGCCCGTCTGACGACGGCGACGAAGCTTTCGGCCCGATCGCCTACCTGGCCGACGCAACGCAGGAGCCGACGGCGCAACTCGAAATGCGCGCGCGCGACAGACTGTCGAGCGACGGCATCTCGACCGCCCTCGAAGCCCTGGACGAGCGCAGCCGTCGCATCGTCGAAGAGCGCTGGCTGAAGGTGAACGACGACGGCACCGGCGGCATGACGCTGCACGAACTGGCCGCCGACTACGGCGTGAGCGCCGAGCGCATTCGGCAGATCGAAGTGGCAGCGATGAAGAAGATGAAGAAGTCGCTGGCAAGCTTTGCCTGATGGGGCTTGCGCGCCTTCGAAACGAGCCCGGCCAAGCGCCGGGCTTTTTCATGGGCGGCAGGCGGCCATTCGGCCCCGATGGAGCGCCGCCTACGCTTTTGACAACGTGCGCAGCGCGCGCTTCACGATGTACTTCGTTGCCGGTGCATCCGACGCCGCCAGCCAGCGCGCGCCCACAGCCTCCACCCACTCGCCTTGCGTCTTGCTGGCATCGTTGAGCCAGTTCGCGACCGAATTCTGAACATAGCGGCTGTCGTCGGCCTTCAGCGCTTCCAGCAGCGGAAGGGCCAGCCAGGGTTGCGCCTTGAGCGCTTCGATCTGCGCGCACCACACGCCGCGCGGGCGCGTCAGTTCGCTTGCAAACCGGCGGATGTTGGGATCGGGGTCACGCACCCACGGCGCAAGCAGTGCCAGTGCTTCATCGAGCGATTCGACGACTGCATCGCGCACCGACATCCACGCAATTTCGCGCACACCGAAGTGCGGGTCGGCAGCAAAGCGGCGCACCGCCTGAAGTTGCTCCGGCAGACCCATCCCGGACAACGCGATCCACTGCGCGGCCCAGCAGCGCGCCACGTCGCTCGGGTGCGTGGCGACGCGATGCGCGACGGCGTCGCGCGCGGGATGCAGCGCGGTGATGTCGTAGAGCGCGCGCGCAATATGGCCGTGCCGCTTCAAGGGCTTGAAGCTGGGCAGCATTGCGAGCGTGTCGTCGAGCCGTTCGTGCGCCGCATCGATGCCGATCTGGCCAGCCACGCTACGGGCCAGCCGAGGAAGATCGAGCGCGAGGAATTCGTTGAGGTTGACGGTCTCGATGCTCCCGTCGTTGAGCGCTTGCAGCACCTCGGGCGGGATCAGCGCAATGCGGAACGCGCCCCTTCGGCCTTTCAGGTGATCGAGCGGCACTGCCAACGGGGATTCAGGAGTTCAGCAACGCCTTGACGTCCGACACCATCGGCGCCACGCCCGCCCCGTAGCGCGCATAGAGGCGCAAGCGCCCATTGGTGTCATAGACGTAGCTCGCCGCAGAGTGATCCATGGAATAGCTCGTGGGGGTCTTGCCTTCGACCTTCTTGTAGTAGACCTTGAAGTCCTTCGCGACGGCAACGAGTTGCTCGGACGTGGGGATCAGCGCCACGAAGCTCGGGTCGAAGGCTCCCATGTAGGCTTTCATCACCACCGGCGTGTCGCGTGCCGGATCGACCGTGATGAACACGATCTGCAGCTTGTCGCCATCCTTGCCGAGTTGCTGCTTGACCTGCGCCATTTCGGTCATGGTCGTCGGGCACACGTCGGGGCATTGTGCGTAACCGAAGAACAGGACGACCACCTTGCCCTTGAAGTCGGCCAACGTCCGCTCCTTGCCGTCGGCATCGGCCAGCTTGAAGTCCTTTGCGTAGTCCGCACCCGTCAGGTCGACCGCGTTGAAACTCGGCTTGTTCTCGCTGCAAGCGGTGAGAGCAAGGCCCAGCGTGGTGGCAGCCGCGGTCCAGCCGGCACCCGTGGCAATCAACTTGATGGCATGTCGCTTATTCATGATTTCGGGCCCATTTCAGTTTTCCACAACGCTTTCGCGTGACCCGCAACGAATGAAACCAGGACGAAGCACGGCGAAGTCTGTTCGTGGGCACCCGCGGCACCGGCTTTGCCGGGCCGCCGGGTGCGCCCCTTGGAGGGGGAGGCGCCGCAGGCGCTTCGGGGGGGTGTCATCTCTGCCGCGGAACCGGCTTCGCCGGGTCGGGGGTGCGCCCCCTCGAAGGGGGAGGCGCCGCAGGCGCTTCGGGGGTGTTTCATTTCCAGTAGTGGTCGACCAGCAGCGCCGCGAACAGCACGCTCAGGTGGATCAGCGAGAAGCGGAAGGTCTTGCGCGCCAGCGTGTCCGAATAGTTGCGCCAGAGCGCAAACGCGTAGCCGGTGAAGCCGATGCTCACGCCTGTCGCCACAGCCAGGTACAACCAGCCGCTCATGCCGTAAATGAACGGCAACAGGCATGCGGCGAACAGGATGAAGGTGTAGAGCAGCACCTGCAGCCGGGTGAACTCGTTGCCGTGCGTGACCGGCAGCATCGGCAGGCCGGCCCTGCGATAGTCTTCGACACGGTAGAGCGCCAGCGCCCAGAAGTGCGGCGGGGTCCAGAGGAAGATGATGAGGAACAGGATCAGCGCTTCGGGCCCGACGTCGCCTCGCATCGCTGCCCAGCCGAGCACCGGCGGCATCGCGCCGGAGGCGCCGCCGATGACGATGTTCTGCGGCGTCAGCGGCTTCAGGATCACGGTATAGATCACCGCGTAGCCCACGAAGGTGGCAAAGGTGAGCCACATGGTCAGCGGGTTCACGGTGAACCACAGCACCGCCGAGCCGGCCGCGCACAGCAGAGCCGAGAAAATGAGTGCCTGGCGGTCGCTCAACTGGCCGCGTGCGGTCGGTCGCCAGGCGGTGCGCTTCATCTTGGCGTCGATGCCCTTTTCGACGAGGCAGTTGAATGCCGCCGCCGCGCCGGCCACGAGCCAGATGCCGGCACAGGCAAGCACGCAACGCTGTACTTCGGCCCAGCCCGGAACGCCCGGTACCGCCAACACCATGCCGATGAACGCACAGAAGACGATGAGTTGCACCACGCGCGGCTTGGTCAGCGCGTAGAACTGGCGCAGCACGTTGGCGGTGCTGGTGGTGTGCTGAACGGGTACCGGCGTGCTCATTTGGCAATCTCCGTGCTTCGCACTGCGGTATGAGCGCCTTCGAACGGCCTGGTGGCGGAGCTCATATGACCCTCCATATTGCCTGAGGCGCGCGCCTGCCCCGCGGCGCCCTGCGACACAACCACCGGCGCGCGCCGGCTTTCGCACAGCGTCCAGACCAGCACCACGGCCAGCGCCGCTGCACCGCCCGTGTGCAGGACGGCCGCCAGCAGAGGCCAGCCAAGCAACACGTTGCCAAGGCCGGTAGCCAGTTGCAACAGCGCCAGACCAGCCAGCCAGGTCGACTGCGGTCGCAGCGCCGCCACGGCGCGCAGGCGCCAGGCCAGAGAGCCGATCGCGATGAACACGAGGTAAGCCATCAATCTATGCACGTAGTGAATCGCCGTCAGCGCCGAAAAATCGACCGGGTTGCCCGCCGAGGTGACTCCGAGCGAGCGCCAGATCTCGAAGCCCTGCGTGAAGTTCATCGGCGGCCACCAGCTGTCCTGGCAAGTCGGAAACTGCGCGCAGGCGAGCACGGCATAGTTGGTGCTGACCCAGCCGCCCAGCGCAATCTGAAGGCCGAGCAGCAGGCTGGCAGCGACCAGCAGGGTGCGCAATGCGCCCGGCAACGCGGTCGGCAACCTGTCGCTGGCGGCTTGCTGGTAGCGCACGGCCTGCATGCAGAGCAGCGAAAGCAGCACGATGGCGCCTAGCAGGTGCAGCGTGACGATCGCGGGATAAAGCTTCATGGTCACCGTGAGTGCGCCAAAGGCGCCTTGCAGACACACCCACACCAGCGTCACGAACGGCCATCCCGGCCGCAGCGCCACACGTTGTGGGCCGACGGCAGGCCCGCGGCGCTGCTGGCGCCAGGCAACGAAAGTGGCCACGGCCAGCACGACGATCAACACGCCGACCCCCGTGGCCAGGTAGCGATGCACCATCTCGACCCAGGCCTTGCCGTGCGTCACCGGGCCGGTCGGCTGGATGGCTTGCGCCATCGCAATCTCATGGCGTGCGCCCATCGGGCTCGCATTGCCGTAGCAACCCGGCCAATCGGGGCAGCCGAGGCCGGAGTCGGTCAGTCGTGTGAAGGCGCCGAACATCGTGAGGTCGAAAGTCAGGAAAAGCGTCAGGACGGTCAGCGCATGCAGTCGCCGCGCAGTACCGTGGCCCGCGTTGCGCCGCCAGACCCACAGCAGCGGGCCGAGCGCAATGAGCACGCCCGTGCCCATGAGCCACGCGATGGGCGTCAGGTCGTAGGGCGCGGTAGCGGGAGTCATCGGCCCGGCTCATCCCAGGATGCGGAGGCTCGCAGCAGGCGCTCGATGTCGCGCTTGGCGCGCGAAGCGCCTGCGGCGTCCATCCGGGCCGGGAATCGCATCATCCAGTTGCCCATCGGGTCGACCACGTAGAGGTGTTCGGCCAGCGTGTGGCCCGACGCAGGTGCGAGCCATTGCGACAGCTGTGCGGACGGCACGCGCAGCACCGTGGCGCCGCGCAGGCCATTCTCCAGGCGCGCGGGCGGCGCCGCGGCGTCGCTGATCAGCCAGACGCGATCCACGCGCTCCTTCTCGCGCCCGAGGCTTTCGCGCAGTTGGCGCTGCAAGTAGAGCTGCTGTTCGCACAGCGAATCGCAGCCGGCGTCGGCCACGGCCACGATCAGCCATTGGCCCTTGAGAGAGGACATCGGCACCGACACACCATCGCGCGTGAGCGCATTCATCGCCGGAATGGTGCGCTGCGGCTCGATCAGTTCGCCATAGACGCTGCGCCCCTCCGGTCGGATCACGTAGTAAGTGAAATATGACGCTATGACGGGCGCCGCGCACATCAGCATCACCGCGATCATCTTCCAGCGGCCCGACACCGTGCGGCGGCCGGTCTCGGCGCCGAGCGCTTGCGGCGACGGCATCGAATGCACAGTGAGCCCGAGCGGCTCGTCAGCCACGGCGGGCACGGCGGAACGGGGCAACGATTTGGAACCAGACATAGAGGAAGGTGACGAGGGCCGCGAGGCCGAACCACTGAAACGCGTAGCCGTAATGCTTTTCGATGCCGAATGCCGGCGCCGGCCAGTCACGCTGCAAGCCTTCGGAAGCGGCACCGGTCTGCTGCAGCGACACATCAATGCGCAGCGGCAGCTTGGTTTCGGCCTTGAACGCCTCGAGGTCGAGATTTTGCCGGATGGGCGAAGCCCCCTGAGACTCCGCTCCTGCGGCTGCCGGGTCGGGGGCCTTGCCCAACTCCAGCAAGTGCGACGGCGGCGGCTCGATGCGGCCTTCGATCTCGACAAGTCCGGCAGGCGTCTGCACGGGCTGCAACTGCGTGCGACTCTCGAAATTGCGCTGGATCCAGCCGCGCTGCACCATCACCGTCTGCTGGCTTCCCTCGATGGCAAAAGGCGTGACGACGTAGAAGCCTGGCACGCCGTGCATCTGGCGGTTGTCGAGATAGACGGTCTGCGGCGCCAGCCACAAGCCACGCAGGCGCACCGGACGGTGCATGACTTCGCCGGGTTGCGCCATGGCCAGGAAGGCCTGCTGATCCAGGGGCGGCCGCGTCTGCTGCGATTCGATGTCGGCCTGGAGCGCTTCTTTTTGCGCGGCCCGCGACAGCTGCCAGCGACCCAGCGATACGGTGGCCGCAAGCATGAACATGGCGGCAATCGTGACAAGCCAGAAGCGGCCCCGGCGCGCGGGGCGCACCGCTTGCAGTGAGGTCGTGTTCACAGGACGAAACGGCGTGGTCGGCCGATAATGAGGGTCATGAAATATGTCGTCGCCCTCGCCTTTGCCGGCATCCTGGCGAGTCTCGGATTTGCGCTGTACTTCATGCTGAAGGACGGGCGCGACGGGCGCGCCAAGTCCGGTGGCATGGCGCGTGCGCTCACCGTTCGGATTGCCTTGTCGGTGATTTTGTTCCTGTGCATCCTGCTGGCCTGGAAACTTGGATACATCCAGCCAGGGGGCCTTCCGGTCGCCAGATAGGTCGGGGCGGGCGACATCGCCGCCCAGCCATGAAAAAAGCGCCTCGCGGCGCTTTTTTACCGTGCTGCCGAACGCCATCAAAGCCAGTACACCAGCGTATAGAGGCCGAGCCAGACCACGTCCACGAAATGCCAGTACCAGGCAGCGCCTTCGAAGCCGAAATGACGGTCGGGCGTGAAGTTGCCGTTCTTCAGTCGGATCGTGATGAACAGCAGCATCAGCATCCCGATGAACACGTGGAAGCCGTGGAAGCCGGTCAGCATGAAGAAGGTCGAACCGTAGGCGCCCGAACTCAGCTTGAGGTTCAACTCGGTGTAGAGGTGATGGTATTCATAGCCCTGCACGCCAAGGAACAGCATGCCCAGGATCACCGTCACGATCATGAAGCGGATGCACTGGGCGCGATGATTGGCCCGCAGCGCGTGGTGGGCGAAGGTGAGCGTCACGCCCGAGCTCAACAGCAAGGCCGTGTTGATCGTCGGCAGCCAGAACGGGCCGACGGTCTGGAACGGCTCCACGATGCCGGCCGGCGAGCCGGTGAAGCCTACCGCGGCGCTGGGCCAGACAGCCTTGAAGCCGGGCCAGAGCAACGCGTTGTCAAGGCTTCCGAGCGCAGGCAGCGCGTGGGTGCGGGTCCACCAGAGCGCGGTGAAGAAAGCACCGAAGAACATCACTTCCGAGAAGATGAACCAGCTCATGCTCCAGCGGAACGACACGTCGACCTTGTGGCCATACTGGCCGGCCTCGCTTTCGTGGATGGAGGTTCGGAACCAGGCGAACAGCGTGCCGAGCCAGAGCACCATGCCCGCGAGCAGCGAATACTTGCCCCATTCATGGCCGTTGATCCACTGGGCCGCGCCGAGGATCACGAAGAGCAACCCCGTCGCGGCCAGGACCGGATAGGCCGAGGGGGCGGGCACGAAGTAGTAGGGCGTGGTGCCGTGGGTGGATGAACTCATATCAGGTCCTGGCTTTCTTCTCTCGATTCAAATCTTATGGGGGTCAGGGCGCGACCACGAACTTGACCAGCACGATCAGGCCGACCACGAACAGCGCAACGGCCACGAGACCGACCCCGATGATGTGCAGTGGCGTGAGCTTTGCCATGTCTTCCTGAGAGGCGCTGTTCTTTCGCACGCCGAAAAAACCCCAGGCGACCGCCTTGACGGTGCGCAGCAACGAGCCCTTGCGTTTGGCGGGTTCCACGTCCACGGCCGGGCTCACGATTTCGGCTCCACCTGCAACTGCGGGGCGACTGCCGTCGGCGCCGGCGGCGTCTTGCCGCCCACCTCGAAGAAGGTGTAAGACAAGGTGATAGTCTTGACGTCCTTCGAGATCTTCGGATCGATCACGAAGGCCACGGGCCACTGCTTCTTCTCGCCCGCATCCAGCGTGTACTGGTTGAAGCAGAAGCACTCCAGCTTGTTGAAGTACGGCGCGGCTTGCTGCGGCGCGTAGCTCGGAATGGCCTGCGCAGCCATGCGGCGGTTCTGCACGTTCTGGAACTCGTACATCACGGTGTGCAGTTCGCCCGGATGCACCTGCATCGAGTTCTGCGCCGGCTTGAAATCCCAAAGACCACGCACGTTGGCGTCGAACTCGACGGTGATGGTGCGGCTCATGTCGACCTGCGAGTTGGCCGGCGGCTTGACGTTCTTGCCTCCCGAGGCGCCACCCGGCACCTCGAGTTCGGACAACGCCAGGATGTTGATGCCGGTCATTTCGCAGATGGCACGGTACAGCGGCACCAGCGCATAGCCGAACGCGAACATGCCAGCCGCCACGACGGCGAGCTTGCCCACCATCTGGATGTTGGCGCGACGAATGCGTTGACCGATGCTCATGGAATCCTGGCGGGCCTCAGTGGCCGATCCAGACCATGCGGACGATGAAGCCTACGAAGAACAGCAGCGCGATGGAGGCCAGTGTGAGCCCCATGCGGCGGTTGTTCTTCCTTTGCTCCGGCGTCATCACCTGGCCGCTCAACCGATCACCTTGGTCGCGGTCGGATCCAGCCGCGGGGGCGTTTCGAAAGTGTGGAATGGTGCCGGCGATGGCACTTCCCATTCGAGGCCTTCAGCGGCTTCCCATGGTTTTTGCGAGGCCCTCTCGCCCTTGCCGAGCATGGTCGGCAAGACGATGAAGAAGAAGAAGTACACCTGCGCCAGGCCGAAGAACAGCGCGCCGATCGACGCCACCGCATTGAAGTCGGCGAACTGCATCGGGTAGTCGGCATAGCGCCGCGGCATGCCGGCGAGGCCCAGGAAGTGCATCGGGAAGAAGGTGACGTTGAACGAGATCAGCGACCACCAGAAGTGGATCTTGCCGCGCGCTTCGTTGTACATCACGCCCGTCCACTTGGGCGACCAGTAATAGTAGCCAGCAAACATCGCGTAGAGCGAGCCGGCCACCAGCACGTAGTGGAAGTGGGCAACGACGTAGTAGGTGTCCTGCAATTGCGTGTCGATGGGGGCGACGGCCAGGATCAGGCCGGTGAAGCCGCCCATGGTGAACACGAAGATGAAGCCCACGGCAAACAGCATGGGTGTCTCGAAGGTCATCGAGCCCTGCCACATGGTCGCGATCCAGTTGAAGATCTTCACCGCCGTAGGTACCGCGATCAGCATCGTCGCGTACATGAAGAACAGCTGTCCGGTGAGCGGCATGCCGGTCGTGAACATGTGGTGCGCCCACACGATGAACGACAGGATGGCGATCGACGAGGTGGCATACACCATCGAGGCATAGCCGAACAGCTTCTTGCGGGCAAAGGCCGGCACGATCTGGCTGATGATGCCGAAGGCCGGCAAGATCATGATGTAGACCTCGGGGTGGCCGAAGAACCAGAAGATGTGCTGGTACATCACCGGGTCACCGCCGCCGGCGGGGTTGAAGAAGCTGGTGCCGAAGTGGCGGTCGGTCAGCGTCATGGTGATGGCGCCGGCGAGCACGGGCATCACGGCGATCAGCAGGTAGGCGGTGATGAGCCAGGTCCAGCAGAACATCGGCATCTTCATCAGCGTCATGCCGGGAGCGCGCATGTTGAGGATGGTGACGATGATGTTGATCGAGCCCATGATCGACGAAGCACCCATGATGTGCATCGCGAAGATGCCGGCGTCCATCGATGGGCCCATCTGCAGCGTCAGAGGTGCATAGAGCGTCCAGCCGGCCGCGGGTGCGCCGCCGGGCATGAAGAACGAACCCACCAGCATGATGGCGGCCGGGATCAGCAGCCAGAAGCTGAAGTTGTTCATGCGCGCGAAAGCCATGTCGGATGCGCCCACTTGCAGCGGGACCATCCAGTTCGCGAAGCCCACGAAGGCCGGCATGATCGCGCCGAACACCATGATCAGGCCGTGCATGGTGGTGAACTGATTGAACAACTCGGGGTTGACCAGTTGCAGGCCGGGCTGGAACAACTCGGCACGGATCAGCAGGGCCAGCAGGCCGCCCACCATCAGCATGGTGAACGAGAACAGCAGGTACAGCGTGCCGATGTCCTTGTGGTTGGTTGCGAACACCCAGCGGCGCCAGCCGACCGGGGCGCCGTGATGCTCGTCGTGGCCGTGCTCGCCGTGACCGTGTGCGTGACCGTGGGGGTCGAGGACTGCGCTCATGAATCTTCCTTGGAAATCGTGGGTCGGCAGCTTATTTGCTGCGCTCGGCCAGCACCTGGGCAGGCTGGACCAATTGGCCCGTCTTGTTCGACCAGCTGTTCTTGGTATAGGTGACCACGGCGGCGATGTCCGTGTCGCTCAATTGCTTCCAGGCCGGCATTGCGCCGTTGTTCTGGCCGTTCAGCACCACGTGGAGCTGCACTGCGGCGTCGGGATTCAACACCTTTTCGGCGGCATCGAGTGCCTTGATCGGGCCGGCGCCCTTGCCGTTGGCCTGATGGCAGGCCGCGCAGTTGGAGGCATACACCTTCTCGCCGCGCGCCATCATGTCGGGCAGCGTCCAGACCTTGTTCGGGTCGTCGAGCTTGGCGGCGGCTTCCTTCTTCTTGCCATCGACCCAGGCGGTGTAGTCGGCGGCCGCAAGCACCTTCACGTGGATCGGCATGTAGGCGTGTTCCTTGCCGCACAGTTCCTGGCATTGGCCGTAGTAGTCGCCGACCTTTTCGGCACGGAACCAGGTGTCGCGCACGAAGCCGGGGATCGCGTCCTGCTTGAGGCCGAGTTGCGGCACGGCGAATGCGTGGATCACGTCGTTGGCGGTGGTGATGATGCGGATCTTCTTGTCGACCGGAACGACCAGCGCGTTGTCGACCTTGAGCAGGTAGTCGACAGGCATGTCGCCGCGGGCGCCGGCATCGGACATGGCGCGCTGGCTGCTGTCGAGCGTGGAGATGAAGGAAAGCCCCTCGCCTTCACCCTTGATGTAGTCGTAGCCCCACTTCCACTGGTAGCCGGTGGTCTTGATGGTGAGGTCGGCGTTGGTGGTGTCTTTTTGCGCGACCAGCACCTTGGTGGCGGGCAGCGCCATCAGGATCACGATGATGAAGGGGACGATGGTCCAGATCACCTCGACCACGACCGATTCGTGGAAGTTGGCCGCCTTGTGGCCGACCGACTTGCGATGCTTCCAGATCGAATAGAACATGACCGAAAACACGGCCACAAAGATGACCGTGCACAGGATCATCATCACCGTGTGCAGGAAATGCTGTTCCTGCGCGATCTTGGTCACGCCGATGGGAAGGTTCAACTGGCGCACCGAAGGGCCGCCCGGCAGGCTTTCGACTGCGTTCGCAGCACCGCTGATCACCGCGCCGGCCGCCAGCAGCAGGGTTGCCGGCCAGGTCTTGTTGCGCCAATTGCTCTTCATCGTGTTTACTTCTTCAATTACCAGTTAACCCATTGGCCCGGTGCCAGCCCCGCGCGCCACTCACGCTGCGCGCAGTGCCATGCGAATCTCGCGCGCCAACGCGGCGCGCAACTCGGGCCGCACATAGCGCCCCACCCGGACCGAACGACCCTGCCCCGAGACCTCGATCAGCGAACGGTCGCTGGCCTGTGGCTCGACCCGCACCTGATGCGGCAAAAATTCCGTGCGCTCGTAGTGACCGCCGTTTTCCAGCTCGACCACCAGCCGGCCCTCCTGCAGCGCAATCTTCTCGCCATCGGTCGCATGCCGCGCATACAGCACGAACGCGACGCCGACGGCGACCAGTTCAAGCCACGCGAAAGGCAACACCAGCCTCGCACCATGCCACCAGAACACCGCGCCGATGCCCATCGACACAACGCACAGCGACGCGTAGAGCCAGCCCAGCTGGCTCGGCGTGACCGAGCAATTGCGCTTCAGGAACCAGTGGATGCTCTGGCCTGAGACAGTGGCAAAACGAAACACGGAATTCGACACGGGCGAGTTCAGCAAATCGGTGCGTCGACAGCCGTCAAACGAGAAGTGTTTGACGAACCGCGGTCGCGGGACCATACCCACGAGTTCACGCAACAGCGAATTGTAGCGGGTGGTTTCGAGCCAAACTTCACGGTCCGGGGCGTCCTCGCTGCAGCATGGAGCGCATCTCGCGCAGCGACACGGCGCTTTCTGCCGCCAGCGCGACTCGGGGCGCGGGCTTGAACGCGTGGCCATAGATGATCTCGAAGCCCAGCGCGATCCGACCGTCGTCCGGCCCGCCGCGGTTGGCCGTCGCGGCGAGCGCGGCTTCGAGCTGGCCACGCCACTCGCGGCCACGCACGGCGCCGAAGCGGGCCGGGTGCAGGTTGCGGCCGAGGGTGCGCAATTCGGCCAGCGCCGCCTCGGGGGTCGCCCAGGTGAGGGTCACACGCTCCATGTCCATGACCGGCTCGGCAAAACCGGCGTGTACCAGCATGTCGCCCCAATCGTGCATGTCGGTGAATTCGTGGCCGGCCGGCGGCCAGCCGAGGCGCGCGTAGAGCGCCCGCAGCTCGCGCACCGTGTCGGGACCGAGGCAGGAAAACATCAGGAAACCGTCGGTCGCGACGGTGCGGTGCCAGCGCTTGATGAGCGCCTCCGGGTCGGCCGCCATGTGCAGCGCCATATTGGCCCAGAGCAGGTCGACGCCGTCGTCGGGCGTCGCTTCGAAGCGCGGCTGCGCGCCCTGCCAGCGTTTGGCGCTCCACCATGGTGCGGTCAGCAAGCTGGCGGTGCGCGCGGCCAACGCGGCGTCGGGCTCGATCACATAGGGTGTGGCGGCGCTGTAGCGGCGTGCGACCAGCGCATGCGCCTCCAGGCCACCGCGCAGGGGCGACCAATCGGCCCAGGTCTTGGGCCTGGACGTGATCCACTGGAGACGGTCTTCCATGCGGCGACCGATTTCTTCATGCAGCCAGGGGGAATTTTGCGCAGGCGCGAGTCGGGACCAGCGGGCGGCCGCAGCGGCGTCGATGGTGGGCGGGCGCTGTGCGGGATCGGTAGCCATGGGCGGCCAGTATATTGAGCCATGCTTTCCCGCCTTGCCCTGCGACCATTCGCCGCCCTGCTCGACGCCTTGCCGAGCCAATGCGCGGTCTGCCGCAGTTGGCCGGCCAGGCCGATTTGCGATGCTTGCGTGGCCCGCCTGGCGCCGCCGGCACCGCGCTGCCTCACTTGCGCGATACCGGTGCCGGACGGAATCCAGCACTGCTCCGAGTGCGTGAGGCATCCGGCGCCGCTCGATTCCTGTCTGGCCGCTTGCGCCTATGAATGGCCATGGCCCGAGTGCATCGCGCAGTTCAAGTTCCACGGCAACGCAGGCTGGGCCGCGCCGCTTGCCACCTTGATGCGAAGTGCGCCGTGGGTCGAGCCGGCGCTGGAGCAATGCGACCTGGTGCTGCCGATGCCATTGGCACTGGAACGGCTGCGCGAGCGCGGTTTCAACCAGGCGCTGGAGTTGGCGCGCCGCCTCGCACCGGGCAAGGTCGATGCCACGCTCTTGTTGCGCACGCGCGAGACGGCGGCCCAGAGCGGCCTGCCGCGCGCGGAACGCTTGCTCAACTTGCGGGGCGCTTTCGCGCTGGAGCCCCTGCGCGCCCACGAAGTGCACGGGCGGCGCATCGTGCTGGTCGATGACGTGATGACCAGCGGCGCGTCGCTGTTCGCCGCCGCGGAGGTGCTGCGCGCCGCCGGAGCGACGCACGTCGCCGCGATCGTCCTGGCGCGCACCGGCGCTCCACAATAGGCGCCGTTTCAGCAAGCGCCGCGCAATGTTTCATATCGTCCTGGTCGAACCCGAGATCCCGCCCAATACGGGCAACGTCATCCGCCTGGCAGCCAATACAGGCTGCACGCTGCATCTGGTCGAACCGCTGGGTTTTTCGATGGACGACCGGCTGCTGAAGCGCGCCGGACTGGATTACCACGAGTACGCCGAAGTCCGGCGGCACGCGAACTGGCAGGCGCTGCTCGACGATGCGAAGCCACCGGCCGACCGCATGTTCGCGCTGACAACGCGCGGCACGCGGCTCGTGCATGAAGCCGCTTTCAGGCCGGGTGACTGGATGGTGTTCGGCGCCGAGACTCGCGGCCTTTCACCGGAGTTGCGCGAAAGCTTTGCCCCGGCGCAACGCCTGCGCCTGCCCATGCGGGCCGGCCAACGCAGCCTGAATCTGTCGAACGCGGTCGCGGTGACGGTGTTCGAAGCCTGGCGCCAGAACGCCTTCGCCTGAGGAAGGCTTCGCCTTGCGGCCCGCAAGACCCGCCGGAGCCTGGCGGCGCTGGGGCTGAACGCCCTGTCGAAGAACCTCCGGATTTCCCCGGGGGGGCAGATGGTTCAGGGGAAGCGCCGTACCACCGATTCGGCCACGCAGGCCGGCTTGGACGCGCCTTCGAGTTCGATGGTGATTTCCCAGACCATCTGGACGCCGCCCTTGTCGTCGATCGGCTCGCTCGAAATCAGCTTCATGCGGCCACGGACCCGGCCGCCGACCGGCACCGGCGCCATGAAGCGCACGCGGTTCAGGCCGTAGTTGACCCCCATGCGCGACTCGACCACCTCGACACCCTGCTGGAAGATCTTCGGGATCAACGCCAGCGTCAGGAAACCGTGCGCGATCGGGCCGCCGAACGGTCCGGTCTTGGCGCGCTCGACGTCAACGTGAATCCATTGGTGGTCGCCCGTGGCTTCGGCGAACTGGTTGACCTGCTCCTGGGTGATGGTCATCCAGTCGGTGGTTGCGACTTCCTGGCCGACGCAAGCAGCCAGGTCCTGAAGGGTTTGGTAAGTTTTCATCCGGCGAACTCTAGCCGCACGCCGCGCCGATCGCCTGTAGCGACAGCGACAAATACCCCCGGGAATCTACTGATCCAGCCAATGAAGCAATGGCTGCCACTGCTCCAGGTCACGCTGGACGCGCCCTGGCGCAATGTCGAACAGGGTGAGTCCGCGCGCCGCGAGCTGCACGTAGTTTTGCGTGTCGCGCAGTTCGGCCACCATCGGCACGCCGAGCCGGGCCACGAACTCGCGCAGGCGGTCGCCCGACAAGGTGTGGGCGCCCACGCGCATGCCGACCAGCCCGATGCGCGTCTTCCCGGCCTCGCGCTGGCCCTGCAGCCGGAGCAGGAAATCACGGGTGGCGTAGATGTCGAAGATGCTCGGCTGCAGCGGCACCAGGATCTGGTCGGCCAGCGGCACCACTTCCTTGAATCGCCACCCGTGCAAGCCGGCCGGGGTGTCGAGCACCGCATGCGTGGTGCCGCGCGGCGGGCGGACGATGGTGCCCTCGCCCGCCGCCTCCCAGGTAGCGATTCGTGCTGCCTTGGCAGGCCGCAAGTTGAGCCACAGGCCGGACGACTGCTGGCGATCGACGTCGCCCAGCATCACCGCGTGGCCCCGGCTGGCGTAGTAGCCCGCGATGTTGGTCGCGAGCGTCGACTTGCCAACACCACCCTTGGGGTTGGCAATCAGGACCACCGGCATGGCATCTCCTCGGTACGGAAGAAGGCGCCATCGTAGCCGCCCTGCCCCACGCCGTTCGCGCGATTGCGCTATGTTCGCGGGATGCCGGCCCTCACGACACCTTCAGGAACTCCACCCCGCGTCTATGTGATCGCCGCCCATCCGCACTGGCGCGACTCGCGCGTGAACCGCCAGTTGAAGCAGGCCGCACGCAGCCTGCCGGACGTGGATGTGAACGATCTCTATGGCAGCTACCCCGACTACGCCATCGACGTCGAGGCGGAACAGGAGCGCCTGGCGCGCGCCGACCTGCTGGTGCTGCTCCATCCGATCCAGTGGTATTCGATGCCGCCGCTGCAAAAGCTGTGGTTCGACGAGGTGCTGTCCTGGGGCTGGGCCTACGGGCCAGGCGGCACCGCGCTGCGGGGCAAGGACTGCTGGCTGGTCGCGACCACCGGCGGCCCGGAGTCGAGCTACCACCCGCAGGGATACAACCGCTACTTTTTCGACGCCTTCCTGCCGCCCTACGAACAGACCGCGGCGCTGTGCGGCATGCGTTTCCTGCCGCCGCTGATCTTCCACGGCGCGCGCAGCGCGACGCACGAGGAACTGCTTGCGCACGTCGCCGTGTTCAAGGACCGGTTGGCGAGCTATCCGAACTGGCCCGAGATGGACGAGCTCGACGGCTGCCCGAACTGCGTGGTGCCCGAGACCGACCGGCCGGCCGAACAGGAAGACCTCAGCAAGCTGGGCGAACAGGCGCTGAAGGACGCGCTGGCCCGCGTCGCCCCGAGCGAGACCGGGGTGGCCTGATGGCGCACGCACCCGCCTGGCTGGTCAACTCCCTCATCTACCTGGGCGCCGCCGTGCTGGTGGTGCCGTTGTCGAAAGCCCTCGGGCTTGGCTCGATCATCGGCTACCTGGTGGCTGGCATCGCAATCGGGCCATGGGGCCTGGGCCTGGTCACCAATGTGCAGGACATCCTGCATTTCGCCGAGTTCGGCGTGGTGCTGATGCTGTTCCTGGTCGGGCTCGAGCTGGAGCCCAAGCGCCTGTGGAACCTGCGGCGGCCGATATTCGGCTGGGGCGCCGCGCAGGTGCTGAGTTGCGCCGCCGTGTTGTTCGTGCTGGGGTGGGCAGTGGGCACCTCGTGGCGCGTGGCGCTGGTGGGGGCGCTGGGGCTGGCGCTGTCGTCGACGGCGATCGCGCTGCAGGTGTTCGGCGAGCGCAACTTGCTGAAGACGGCGAGTGGGCAGGCCGGCTTTTCGATTCTGCTGTTCCAGGACGTGGCCGCCATCCCGATCCTCGCGCTGCTGCCGTTGCTGGCCGGCGACGCCGCCGGCGATGCATCTGCAAGCGGTGCGGCAAGGCTGCTGGAAGCGCTCAAGATCATCGGCGTGATCGGTGGCATCGTGCTGGGCGGCCGGCTCGCGTTGCGGCCGCTGCTGCGCTGGATCGCGCGCAGCAACACGCCGGAGATCTTCACCGCTGCGTCGCTGCTGCTGGTGGTGGCGATCGCGGCGCTGATGCAGATCATCGGCCTGTCGATGGCGCTGGGCGCCTTTCTCGCCGGCGTGCTGCTGGCGGAGAGCGAATACCGGCGCGAACTCGAGACCGACATCGAGCCCTTCAAGGGCTTGCTGCTGGGCCTGTTCTTCATCGCCGTGGGCATGAGCATCGACTTCGGCGTGTTGATGCGGCACCCTGGGATGATGGCGCTGCTGGTGGTGAGTTTCATGATCATCAAGCTCGCGGTGATCTATGCGTTGGCGAAGGCGATGGACATTGCGTACCAGCACAGGCCGGTGTTCACGCTGTTGCTGGCGCAGGGAGGCGAGTTCGCGTTCGTGGTGTTCCAGGCGGCCGGGCCGGATGTGCTGCCGGCGGAGACCGCGTCGCTGCTGATCGCATCGGTGGCGCTGTCGATGCTGGTGTCCCCGCTGCTGCTGGTGGCGATAGACAAGTTCATCCTGCCGCGCTACGACCTGATGGGCGGCAAGGCGTTGGAGGAGATTTCCGAGCAGCAGGAGGGGAAGGTGCTGATCTGCGGCTTCGGGCGCTATGGCCAGATAATCGGGCGCCTGATGCTGGCCAACGCCATGCCGGTGACGGTGCTGGACCATGACGCCGACACGGTGGAGGGGCTGCGCGAGTTCGGCTTCCGGGTGTTCTATGGGGATGCGACGAGGCTGGACCTTTTGCGCATTGCGGGTGCCGGCAGTGCGAAGGCGATCGTGGTGGCGGTGGACGACATCGAGCAGTCGCTGGAGATCGTCGATCTGGTGCGCGAGCACTTTCCGCAGGCCGAGATCATTGCGCGCGCGCGCAACGTGGCGCACTACTACCAACTGCGCGACCGGAACGTGGAACGCATCGAGCGGGAGGTATTCGAGTCGTCACTGCGCAGCGCGCGCTCGGTGCTCGAGGTGCTGGGCTGGCCCGCGCATGAGGCCCGCCATGCGGCCATGCGCTTCAGGCAGCGAAACATCGGCATCACCGATGCGGGCTACCCGCACTACAAGGACCGCGCCAAGCTCATCGCCGTCGCCAAGGAAGGGCGGCAGCAGTTCGAGGAGCAGATGGCGCGGGAGCGGGCACAGCGGCAGCAGCGGTCGGCGCGGGGTTGGGAAGGCGAGTCTGTCGAGGAATAGGCGCCATGCCGAATGCCGGGCGCCCCGTTCGACGATGACGACCGTGCGTTGAAAGCCCGGCCTCAGGAAGCCTTGTCCAGCCCCAGCAACCGAACGGCATTGCCCTTCAGGATCGCCGGCATCACCTCCGGCTTGAACCCCGCGTCCTCGAAGTCCTTGAGCCAGCGGTCGGGCGTGATCAGCGGATAGTCGCTCGCGAACAGCACGCGGTCTTTCAGCAGCGTGTTGGCGTACTGCACCAGTTGCTTCGGAAAGTATTTCGGGCTCCAGCCCGACAGGTCGATCCACACGTTCGGCTTGTGGGTGGCAACGCTCAGCGCCTCGTCCTGCCAGGGGAAGCTCGGGTGCGCCATCACGATCTGCATGTCGGGGAAGTCGATGGCCACGTCGTCGAGGTGCATCGGGTTGCTGTATTCCAGCCGCAGCCCACCGCCGCATCGCATGCCCGAGCCGATGCCGCTGTGGCCGGTGTGAAACACCGCCGGCAAGCCGTATTCGGCAACCACTTCGTAGATCGGCCAGGCCATCTTGTCGTAGGGGTGGAATGCCTGGACGGTCGGGTGGAACTTGAAGCCTTTCACGCCGAATTCCTCGACGAGCCTGCGGGCCTCGCGCGCGCCCATCTTTCCCTTGTGCGGATCGATGCTGGCGAAGGCAATCATGACGTCGCTGTTGTTTTGCGCGGCCTCGGCGATTTCCTCGTTGGGAATGCGGCGGCGGCCCATGTTCGATTCGGCGTCGACCATGAACATCACCAGGCCGATCCTGCGCTCGCGGTAGTAGTCGATGCTCTCCTGGATGGTCGGACGGCGGCCGGACTTGAAGTACTTGTCGGCGGCGCGGTCGTACTCCTCGCCGTAGTTGTCGAACGGGTTCCAGCAACTCACTTCGGCGTGGGTGTGCGTATCGATCGCAATCAGGTTCTGATAGTCCACAAGCTTGTCTCCAGTTCGGGTAAGTACCGACGCCAGCCGCCCGATGCGGCCTTGAATTGGTTATTTTCAATAACCATAATCGAAGACACACCGGAACGCAATCATGAACCACCCCGATCTCCACATCGAGCTTCGCGACACCGTCGCCATCCTTCGCCTGACCCGCGCCGCCAAGCGCAACGCGCTGTCGGACGGATTGATCCTCGCGCTGCGCGATGCGTTCGAGAACCTGCCGGACACGGTGCGCGCTGCCGTCATTGATGGCGAAGGCCCGCACTTCTGCGCGGGGCTCGACCTGAGCGAGTTGAAGGAGCGCGATGCGGGCCAGGGCCTGCACCATTCGCGCATGTGGCACGCGGCGCTGGAGCGCGTGCAGTACGGGCCGGTGCCGGTGATTGCAGCGCTGCACGGCGCGGTGGTGGGCGGCGGCCTGGAACTGGCCAGCGCCTGTCACATCCGCGTGGCAGACAGCACCACGTTCTATGCATTGCCCGAAGGCTCGCGCGGCATCTTCGTGGGCGGTGGTGGATCGGTTCGCATTCCCAAGCTGATCGGCGCGGCGCGCATGACCGACATGATGCTGACCGGCCGCGTCTACAACGCGGAGGATGGCGAGCGCGCGGGCTTCGCGCAGTACCTCGTGCCAGAAGGCACCGCATTCGACAAGGCACTCGAACTGGCGCAACGCGTGGCGCAGAACGCGCCGCTCACCAACTACGCGCTGATGCACGCGCTGCCGCGCATCGCGGAGCAGCCCGCGGACCACGGCTTCTTCACCGAAGCCTTGATCTCCGGCATCGCACAGGCGGCACCGGACGCCAAGGAGCGCGTGCGAGCTTTCCTCGAAGGCCGCGCCGACAAGGTAAAGAGATGAAACACCCCCGAAGCGGCAAAGCCGGTTCCGCGGGTGCCCAGGAACAGACTTCGCGGTGCTCGTCCCGGTTTCCAACGTTGCGGACGACGCCCTGCGTCGTGGAGCACTGACATGGCAACGACTAGCCCCCGCTACCGCGCCCTCGCCTTCGGCATCACCCGCGGCGTCTTGACCGAAGGCGCTCCGGGGGTGCGCTACCTGAAAGCGGAGACGCCGCTCGCGCCGTATGTCGGCCGCATGACCGACCGCCTGGCGCACTGGGCCACGGTCGCACCTGAGCGCACCTGCATCGCGCGGCGCGAACGCCTGCCCGATGGCAGCACCGGCGACTGGATGCGCGTGACCTATGCCGAGGTATTGCACAAGGCGCGCAACATCGCTCAAGTGGTGATCGACCGCGGCCTGAGCGCCGAGCGGCCGGTGGCGATCCTCAGCGAGAACGGCATCGAGCACGCGTTGCTTGCGCTCGGCTGCCTATATGCAGGCGTGCCCTATTGCCCCGTATCGCCGCCCTATTCCATCGTGAGCCAGGATTTCGACAAGCTGCGCCATGTGCTGGACACTTTGACTCCGGGCCTTGTCTTCGCGGCCGATGCCAAGCGCTACGCACGCGCCATCGAGGCCGTGGTGCCGGCCGCCGTGGAGGTGGTGCTTGCGCAAGGCACGCTCGACAGCCGCGCGACCACATCGTTCGCCGACCTCGCCGCGACGCCCGCGACGCCGGCGGTCGATGCCGCGCTGGCCGCGACCGGCCCCGACACCATCACCAAGTTCCTGTTTACCTCGGGCTCGACCAAGCTGCCCAAGGCCGTCATCAACACGCAGCGCATGTGGTGCGCCAACCAGCAGCAGATGCGCCAGTCGATGCCGGTGCTGGGCGAGGAGCCGCCGGTGCTGGTCGACTGGCTGCCCTGGAACCACACCTTCGGCGGCAACCACAACTTCGGCCTCGTGCTGGACAACGGCGGCACGCTCTACATCGACGATGGCAAGCCGACGCCGGCCGGCATGGCCGAGACGCTGCGCAACCTGCGCGAGATCGCACCGACCGTCTACTTCAACGTGCCGACCGGCTTCGAGGCCATTGCGAATGCGATGGAAAGCGACCCGGTGCTGCGCAAGAACCTGCTGTCGCGCGTGAAGATGTTCTTCTACGCCGGCGCCGCGTTGTCGCAGCCGATATGGGACAGCCTGCATCGCACGCAGGAGGCCGAGGTGGGCGAGCGCATCGTGATGGGCACCGGGCTGGGCATGACCGAATCGGGTCCGTTTGCGCTGTACGTCACCGGGCCGGATGTGCAGTCGGGCGATCTCGGACTGCCGGCTGCAGGCATCGAGCTCAAGCTGGTCGACATCGACGGCAAGACCGAGGTTCGCTATCGCGGGCCCAACATCACGCCAGGCTATTGGCGCGCGCCCGAGGCGACGGCCGAGGCCTTCGACGAAGAAGGGTTCTTCTCGACCGGCGATGCGGTGAAGTGGATCGACGAATCGAACATCCATCGCGGCTTGCGCTTCGACGGACGAATCGCCGAGGACTTCAAGCTCGCGACCGGCACTTTCGTCAGTGTCGGGCCGATGCGCGCGAAGATCATCGCTGAGGGCGCACCGTACATCCAGGACGTGGTGCTGACAGGCATCAACCTCAAGGAAGTCGGCGCACTGGTGTTCCCGACGCAGGCGGTGCGCCATCTGGCCGGCCTTTCGCCCGATGCCACGATGCGCGAAGTACTCGACAGCGCGCCGGTGCGGGCGCACTTCCAGCAGGTGCTGGACACGCTGGCCGCCAGCAGCACCGGCAGCGCCAACCGCCTCGCGCGCGCCTGGCTCGTCGACGAGCCGCCTTCGATCGACAAGGGCGAGATCACCGACAAGGGCTCGATCAACCAGCGCGCGGTGCTCAAGCACCGTGCCGCGCTCGTCGATGCGCTGCATGCCGACACGCTGCCGAGCACATTGAAGCCCCGATAGGCAATTCCCATGGAGACATACCAATGAAGATCGAAGGACAAGCGGCACTCGTCACAGGCGGCGCGTCGGGGCTCGGTGAAGCGACCGCACGTGAACTCGCGCGCCTCGGCGCAAAGGTCGCCGTGCTCGACCGCAACGCGGAACTCGCAGAAAAGGTCGCGCAGGACATCAACGAAAAATCCGGCGACGGCCGCGCCGTGGCCTGCGCCTGCGACATCACCGACACCGCCAGCGTGACCGCCGCCATCGAGCGCGCCGCCGCCGCGCACGGCCCGGCGCGCATCCTGATGAACGTCGCCGGCATCGGCAGCGCGAAGCGCATCGTCGGCAAGGACGGCAACCCCGCGCCGCTCGAAGACTTCGTGCGCGTGGTCAACGTCAACCTCATCGGCGGCTACAACATGGCGCGCCTGTTTGCCGCGGCGTGCGCCAAACTCGACGCGCTGGACGGCGGCGAGAAAGGCGTGATGCTGTTCACCGCCTCCGTCGCCGCCTTCGACGGCCAGGTCGGCCAGCAGGCCTACAGCGCGTCCAAGGGCGGGCTGGTCGGCATGACACTGCCGATGGCACGCGATCTGGCACAGCACGGCATTCGCGTCTGCACTATCGCGCCGGGCCTGTTCGCCACGCCGTTGCTGATGGAGTTGCCCGAACCGGTGCAGCAATCGCTGGCCGCATCGATTCCGTTCCCGCCTCGCCTGGGCAAACCCTCAGAGTTCGCGGAGCTGGCCTGCCATATCGTGACCAACGGCCACCTCAACGGCGAGGTGATCCGCATCGACGGCGCGCTGCGCATGGCGCCGCGCTGACGACGACAACCGCTTTTGCTTCGCGACAACAACCGACCCAAGGAACAAGACATGAAATTCAGCAAGATCGCATTGGCCGTTTCACTCGCCTTCGCCGCGCTGGGCAGCGCGCATGCCGATCTCACCATCGGCGTGGTGCAGCCGCTCACCGGGCCGGCGTCGGGCCTGGGCATTCCGGTAAAGAACGGCATCATGATCTGGCCGAAGACGATCGGCGGCGAAACGGTCAAGCTGATCGTGCTCGACGATGCGAGCGACCCTACCACCGGCGTGAAGGACACGCAGCGCCTCGTCACCGACGACAAGGTCGACGTGATCGTCGGCTCGAGCGCCACGCCGGTCGCCATTCCGATGGCGGACGTGACGGCCGAAGCGGCCACGCCCCAGCTCGCGACCTCGCCGGCCGTGCTGCCGCCGGGCAAGGACAAGTGGTTCTTCCGCATGCCGCAGTCCACCGACGTGATGGCCTTCGCCGTGGCAAAGCACATGAAGGAACACGGCGTGAAGACGGTGGGCTTCCTGGGCTACACCGATGCGTACGGCGAGGCGTGGCTGAAGGCGCTGACGGCCGAGGGCGAGAAGAACGGCATCAAGATCGTCGCGACAGAACGATTCGCGCGCGCCGACACCAGCGTCACCGGGCAGGTGCTGAAGATCACGTCGGCGAACCCGGACGCGATCCTCATCGTGGCCTCCGGCAGCGGCGCCGGCATGCCGCAGAAGGCGGTGATGGAACGCGGCTTCAAGGGCAAGGTCTACCAGACGCACGCGGCGGCCACGCAGGATCTGATGCGCGTCGCCGGCAAGGATGCCGAAGGCGCCTATGTGGTGTCGGGTCCGGCCACGGTGGCCGAGCAGTTGCCCGAAAGCCACCCGTCGAAAAAGATGGCGGTGGACTTCGTGACGACCTACGAGAAGACCTACGGCGTGGGCTCGCGCAACCAGTTTGCCGGCCACAGTGCCGACGCGCTCACGGTGCTCGAGAAGGCGGTGCCGGTCGCGCTGAAGAAGGCCAAGCCGGGCACGCCTGAATTCCGCTCCGCCCTGCGCGATGCCTTCGAGACGATGGGCCGCACGGTGCTGGCCCACGGCATCCTGAACTGGACGCCGGACAACCACTGGGGCTACACCAATGAGACGGGTGTGATCCTGAAAGTGGTGAACGGCCAGTTCAAGGTCGACCAGTAGGCAACACCTTCATGGACTTCTCGATCGCCGGCATCCTGGCGCTGGACGGCCTCACCAACGGTGCGATCTACGCCCTGCTGGGCGTGGGCATCGTGCTGGTGTTCACCGTCACGCGCGTCATCTTCATTCCGCAGGGCGAGTTCGTGGCGTACGGCGCGCTCACGCTGGCGATCTTCCAGACCGGCAAGGTGCCGGGCACGGTGTGGCTGCTGTTGATCCTGGCCGGGGTCGCGGCGCTGATGGAACTGGTGGCGACCTGGCGGCATCGCGGCCGCATGGGCGCCGCGGTCGTCGCGGCGTTGCGCACCTTCGTGCCGCCGGCCGTGGTCTGCGCCGTTGCAGCCTGGGCCGGGCCGCGCAACTTGCCGCTGCCGCTGCAGGCGGTGCTGACGGTATTGATCGTGACCGCGTTCGGACCGCTGGTGTATCGCGTGGCGTACCAGTCGCTCGCGGGTGCGAGTTCGCTGGTGCTGCTGATCGTCTCGGTCGGCGTGCACTTTGCGATGACCGGGCTGGGACTGTTGTTCTTCGGTGCGGAAGGTTTTCGCAACCCGCCTTTCTGGGACGAGCGCCTTGCGCTGGGGCCGCTTGCCGTGAGCGGGCAGGCGCTCATCATCTTTGCCGCGTCGGCTGCGTTGATCGTGCTGCTGTGGCTGTTCTTCGAGCGCAGCCTGTATGGCAAGGCATTGCGTGCCACGGCCGTCAACCGGCTGGGCGCGCGGCTGATGGGCATTTCCACGCAGGCGGCGGGGCAGCTCACGTTTGCGATGGCGGCGCTGATCGGCGCGCTGTCGGGGTTGCTGATCGGGCCGACCACGACGGTGTTCTTCGACTCGGGCTTCCTGATCGGACTCAAGGGCTTCGTGGCCGGCGTGATCGCCGGGCTGGCGAGCTATCCGGGCGCGCTGGTGGGTGCGCTGGCGGTGGGCGTGATCGAGTCTTTCGGCTCGTTCTGGGCGAGCTCGTTCAAGGAGGTGATCGTGTTCACCATCGTGCTGCCCGTGCTCATGTGGCGCTCGCTGCGCGCCGGCTCCGAGGAACATTGAGATGGACGCCGCGCAATCGACCTCCGCTGTCCCGCTGGTGCAAGAACGCCCGAGCGCGCTGCGGCGCTGGGGATTGCCCGCGCTGTTGGCGCTGATCGTGGCACTGCCGCTGCTGCCGCTGCCCAACTTCTGGATCCTGCAGCTCAACTACATCGGCATCTACGCGTTGCCGGTGCTGGGGCTGGTGTTGCTGACCGGCGTGGCGGGGCTCACGTCCTTCGGACAGGCCGCGTTCGTGGGCATCGGCGCCTACACCACGGCCTACCTCACGGTAAACCTGGGTGTGTCGCCATGGCTCACGCTGTTCATCGGCCTGGCGCTCACGGGCGTCAGCGCCGCGGTCATCGGCGGCATCACGCTGCGGATGTCGGGGCACTACTTGCCGCTGGCGACGATCGCCTGGGCGCTGTCGCTTTACTACCTGATGGGCAACGTCGATGCCCTCGGCAAGTACGACGGCATCCTGGGCGTCAAGGGGCTTTCCGTGTTCGGCTTCGAGCTGGGACAGCAGCGCGTGTTTTATGTGGTGGTGTGGTCGCTGGTGATGCTGGGCGCGCTGGCGCTGTTGCGCCTGCTCGATTCGCGCAGCGGCCGCGCCATCCGCGCGCTCGCCGGCGGCTCGCAGATGGCCGAGGCCATGGGCGTCGATACCTTCCGCCACAAGGTCGGCATCTTCGTGCTGGCCGCGCTGCTGGCATCCGTGTCGGGCTGGCTGTTCGCGCATCTCCAGCGCACGGTAAACCCCTCGCCGTTCGGTATCCGCATGGGCATCGAGTACCTGTTCATGACGGTGCTCGGCGGCGCGTCGCATGTCTGGGGTGCAATCGCCGGGGCCGGCATCGTCAAGCTGATGGAAGACCAGTTGCAGGTAATGCTGCCGAAGCTGATCGGCACGGCCGGGAGCTATGAGCTGATCGTGTTCGGCATCCTGATCGTGCTGGTGCTGAAGTACCTGCCCGACGGCGTATGGTCGTTCGTCGACCGCAGGCTGCCGCGCCAGCCTCGCGCGGTCGACTGGCGCGACGCCGCGCCGCTACCGACGCGCCTCAAGCCGGCGCATGGCGAGGTGGTGCTCGAGGTGCAGGCGATCCGCAAGGTGTTCGGCGGGCTGGTCGCGGTGAACGACATCAGCTTCAGCATCCGGGCCGGGCAGATCGTCGGGTTGATCGGGCCGAATGGCGCGGGCAAATCGACCACCTTCAACCTCATCACCGGCGTGCTGGACAAGACGAGCGGTGCGGTGCGGTTTCGTGGCGAGGCGATCGGCGGGCTGTCGTCGCGTCGCATCGCGGAGCGCGGCGTGTCGCGCACCTTCCAGCACGTGAAGATGGTGCCGGACATGACGGTGCTCGAGAACGTCGCGCTGGGCGCGCACCTGCGCGGGCACAAGGGCGCGATCTCGGCCATGCTGCGCATCGACCGCCCCGAGGAACGCCAATTGCTGCGCGAGGCCGAGCGTCAATTGCAGCGCGTCGGCATGGGCGATCTGCTGCATGAGCAAGCGGGCAACCTTGCGATGGGGCAGCAGCGCTTGCTGGAGATCGCACGCGCCCTGTGCGCCGACCCGGCCCTGCTGCTGCTCGACGAGCCCGCGGCCGGCCTTCGCCACAAGGAAAAGGAGGCGCTGGCCGACGTGCTGCGCAGCCTCACAGCCGAGGGCATGAGCATCCTGCTTGTGGAGCACGACATGGGCCTGGTGATGGACATCTGCGACCACATCGTGGTGATGGAGTTCGGCACGCACCTCATGGAGGGCACGCCGGCCGAGGTGCAGCAAAGCCCGAAGGTGCGCGCCGCGTATCTAGGCACGGAACATTGACATGACCCACCCCCGAAGCGCCTGCGGCGCCTCCCCTCGAGCCCCTCGAGGGGGCACACCCGGCGGCCCGGCAAAGCCGGTTCCGCGGGTGCCCACGAACAGACTTCGCCGCGCTCGTCTTCGATCTTTGCGTCGCGGAATGCGCACCAGCGCCATGGAGCACTGAGATGAGCACACCGCTTTTGCAGATCAGGAACCTGCACGCCGGCTACGGCCGTGCCGAGGTGCTGCACGGCATCGACCTGCAAGCCGGCCTGGGCAGCGTCATCACCGTGATCGGGCCCAATGGCGCCGGCAAGTCCACGTTGCTGAATGCACTGATGGGTGTATTGCCATCGAAGGGCGCGATCGAGTTCCAGGGCCACGACATCAGCACTCTCTCGCTGGAGGAGCGCGTGATGCTCGGCATTGCCCTCGTGCCCGAGAAGCGCGAGCTGTTCAGCACGATGCCCGTGGAAGACAACCTCGTGCTCGGCGCGTTCCGCCAGGTGCGGCTGCGCAACCGCCAGTGGCGTGAGCAGATCGAGCAGGTCTACACGCTGTTCCCGCGCCTGAAGGAACGGCGCGCGCAACTGGCCGGCACGCTATCGGGCGGCGAGCGCCAGATGCTGGCGGTCGGCCGCGCGTTGATGTCGCGCCCCACGCTGCTGATGCTCGACGAGCCCAGCCTCGGCCTGGCGCCGCTCGTGGTTCAGGAGATCTTTCGCACCGTGAACGCGCTGCGCAAGACCGGCGTGACCATCCTGCTGGTCGAACAGAACGCACGCGCCGCACTGGAGGTGGCCGACCACGGCTATGTGCTGGAAACGGGCAGCGTCAGCGTCGAAGGACCGGCGCGCGAATTGGCCGGTGACTCGCGTGTCATCGACACCTACCTGGGTACCGCAAAGGCATGAAATGACCCACCCCCGATGCGCCTGCGGCGCCCCCCCTCGAGGGGGCGCACCCAGCGGCCCGGCAAAGCCGGTTCCGCGGTGGAGATGACCCACCCCCGATGCGCCTGCGGCGCCTCCCCCTCGAGGGGGCGCACCCAGCGGCCCGGCAAAGCCGGTTCCGCGGGTGCCCACGAACAGACCAGGATGAGCCCTCCCCGAATCGCCTGCGGCGCCTCCCCCTCAAGCCCCTCAAGGGGGCGATACCAACGGCCCGGCAAAGCCGGTTCCGCGGTATCCCTGGAATTTGATGGCGCCGGTTTCATCTGTCGCGGGTCGCGCGAAGCGCGTTTGAGCAACTGAAATCGGAGACAACATCCATGGGCTACCAACCTCGACCGCAAGACCAACGCTTCGTGCTCGACGCCGTGCTCGGCACCACGGCGAAGCTGCAGGCCCTCGCGCCATTTGCCGAGTTCGACGAATCATTGCAATCGCAGTTGCTCGACGAGGCGGCCCGCTTTGTCGGCGGGGTCATTGCGCCACTGAACCGCATCGGCGACGAAGCCGGTTGCCGATTCGACAAGGGCGAAGTCACTTCGCCGCCGGGCTTTCGCGAGGCCTACCGCGCGCTCTGGCAGGCAGGCTGGCCCGCGTTGTCCGCTGCGCCGGAAGATGGGGGTCAGGGCCTGCCATCGCTGATGGCGGCCATCGTCTCGGAATGGCTCAGTGCGTCGAACCAGGGATTCAACATGGCGCCGGGCCTGCTGCACGGCGCATATGAATGCATCAAGCACCACGGCAGCGATGAACTGAAGCAACGCTACCTGCCGAAGCTCGCCAGCGGCGAATGGCTGGCGACCATGTGCCTCAGCGAAGCGCATGCCGGCAGCGACCTGGGCCAGGTGCGCACGCAAGCCCTGCCGCAGGCCGACGGCAGCTTCCGGGTGAGCGGCAGCAAGATCTTCATCTCGGGCGGAGAGCACGACCTGAGTGACAACATCGTGCATCTGGTGCTCTGCCGGGTGCCGGGCTCACCGGCCGGGCCGAAGGGCCTGTCGCTCGTGCTCGCGCCCAGGATGTTGCCTGATGGCGCACGCAACGCGGTTCACTGCGAGCGCATCGAGGAGAAGATGGGCCTGCACGCCAGCCCCACCTGCCAGATGCGTTTCGACGAGGCCACGGGCTGGCTCATCGGCGAGCCGGGCCGCGGACTCCAGGCGATGTTCGTGATGATGAACTCGGCGCGCCTGCTCACCGCCCTGCAAGGCATCGGCCTGCTCGATGCGGCCTGGCAAAAGGCCGATGCCTATGCGCGTGAGCGCCGGCAGATGCGCGCGCCGCAAGTGCCGCCAAGCCGGGGCCCGAACGATGCGGCCGACCTGATCATCGAGCACCCCGCGATGCGGCGCATCCTCGACACACAACGGGGCTGGATCGACGGCGCACGCGTGCTGGCGTACCGCACGGCCCTGATGCTCGACGTCGCGAAGCACACCACCGACGGCGCCGAACGCGAGCGAGCGCAGCGCTGGTGCTCGCTCATCACGCCGGTGCTCAAGGCCGCCTGCACGCAGCAGGGGTTCGACGGCGCAAGCGCGTGCCTGCAGGTGTTCGGCGGCCACGGCTATGTTCGCGAATGGGGTGTCGAGCAGATCGTGCGCGACGCGCGCGTGTCGATGCTCTACGAAGGCACCAACGAGATCCAGGCAATCGACCTGCTGGTGCGCAAGGTACTGCCCGACGGCGGCGCCGGCATGGGCAAGCTGCTCATCGAACTGCGCGACGAACTTGAAGCATCGCGCGACACCGATGCGGATGCGCAGCGCCGGTTGGCGCAACTTCGCTACCTCACGACGACGGTCGCGATGGCCTCGCACGCCGACCCGGCGCTGCCGTACGAAGTGGCCGACGACTACCTGCGCGTGGTCATGCTCACGCTGATGGCCTGGGCCTGGGCGCGCATCGACGTGGCCGCGTCGGGCGAGCCTGATACATCACGCTGGTCGGTTCCGGCCGCCGCCTTCCGCCGCCATTCGTTGCCCGAGTTCGACATGCGGCTGGGCATCGTCAAGCGGGCATGCGAGACCGTGACGGCGCAGGCACAGGCGAATTCACAGGCACAGCCAGTGGCCTGACGCACCGACTCCGGATTCCCGCTACCCGATACATCCGCTACGCTCACCCCATGGCGACGCCACGCACATCCCCTTCCGAATCCGCTCCGGCCGCCCCCCGGTCGGACCGCCTTGACACTCAAGTACTCGATGCCCTGGTCGGCTACAACACACGCCGTGCGTGGATCGTCATCAGCTCGGTTTTTGCCGAACGCATGGCGGTGTACGGGCTCAAGCAGGTGGATTTCTCGGTGCTGTCCCTTCTGGCGCACAACCCCGGCGCGACGTCGCGCCAGCTCTGCGCCACGCTCGACATCCTTCCGCCCAACCTGGTGAGCCTGGTGGCCACGATGGACAGCCGCGGCCTCATCGAGCGTCGGCCGCATCCGCGCGACGGCCGTGCCGTCGGCCTGCACCTGACTGCCGCCGGCAAGAAGCTGGTGCGCGAAGCCGAACAGACCGTGACGCAACTGGAACTGGATGCGAGCGCCAAGCTCACTGCGCGTGAACGCGAGACCTTGATCAAGCTGCTGCAGAAGATCTATCTGTAGGGGCGATGCGGCGCAAATCAAATGTCCCGCACATCCGCCACCGGCTTGCTCCCGAAGTCAGCCCGATCCAGATAGCCCAGCACTTTCGCGGCGGCGGTCTCGGGCGAGTCCAGCAAGCCTTGCGCCTTCAATTGCACGAAGCGCTCGCGGTCGGGAAAGTCTTCGGCTACGGTGCTGCGTAGCGTGACCTGCATGTCGGTGTCGATCACGCCCGGCGCCAGCGACACGATCCTCGCGCCATTCGGTCGCGCCGCCTCCTCCAGCGCCACGGCCCGCGACAAGTGGTCCATGCCCGCCTTGGCCGCGCAATACGGCGCCTGGCTGGCCATTGCGTTGCGGCCCAGGCCCGACGAAATGTTGAGCACTTCGCGCCGGCCCGGCCAGTCGCGCGTGGCACCGAGAAAAGCGCTGGTCAGCAGCACCGGCGCACCGAGCCCGACGCGCAGGGCCTGCGCCAGTTCGGCAATCACGCCATCGGCCAGCGGCCTTGGGTGGCCGACAGTGCCGGCGTTGTTGATGAGCGTTGCGCGCTCGAAGCGTGACGGGTCGACGGCTTGCAGCCATGCGGCGAGCCGTTCCGCGGCGACAACCGAATTGGCCAGATCCTGCTGCCATTGCTCCAGCACCACACCGGCGGCGCGGGCCGCTTCCGCCAGCGTGGGATCGACGTGCCGCGAGATGCAGACCAGCGTCGCACCGGGCTGCAGCAGCTGGTGCGCCATGGCGCGCCCGAGGCCGCGCGATGCGCCGGTGAGGATGGTGAGGCGTCTGGAAGAAGTGGTCGTCATGTCGTGCCCTTGTCTGTTTGTGATTTTCAGGTTCAAGCAATGAAGCCGTCCCACGCCAGTTTGAGCCCGGTCAACAACATGCCGAGGTACAGCATGCGATAGAACCAGGTCGCACTGATGCGGCGCGCGATGCGCACACCCATCCACACGCCGCATGGCGCCAATGGCAACAGCACCAATGAGGTCGCAAGGTTGCGCCAGTCGAGCAGCCCGAGCCAGGCGTACGGCACCCACTTGCTCAGGTTCACGATGAAGAAGAAGTACGCCATCGTCGCGGTGAACACCACGGGGGCGAGCCGCAACGGCATGACATAGGCATTGACCGGCGGGCCACCCGCGTGCGCGATGAAGCTGGTGAAGCCCGAGATCGTCGTCAGCACGCCGCCCGCGAGGCGTGACGGCGGCGCCGTGTCGGCCCGCGGCGGAAACAACAGCCGCTGCGCCAGGAACAGCAGCGTGAACAGCCCGACGATGCCGGCGACCGTGTGCGCCGGTAGCGTGCGAAACAGCAGCGCACCGATCAGCGTGCCAAGCAGCCCGCAGGGAACGAGAAATGCCAGCAGCCGTCGATCGAAGTCGCGCCGGAACGCGGCGATGCCGAGCAGGTCCATCAAGAGCAGCACCGGCATCAGGATCGCGGCCGCTTCGGGCACCGTCACGGCCAGCGCCATCAGCGGCACCGCCAGCGAACCGAAGCCGGCTCCGAATCCGCTCTTGCTGATGCCGAGCAACAGCACTGCCGGTACGGCAGCGGCATAGAAATGCGGGTCGGTGATCGGCGTGAACTGCAAGCGACCGATTTTCACATGCAGGCCGTAGTCCGGCCCCTACCCTTTCACGCACACCACCTGCTTCAGCGTGTGCACCACCTCCACCAGGTCCTTCTGCGCATCCATCACTGCGTCGATGTCCTTGTAGGCCATCGGGATCTCGTCGATCACGTCGGCGTCCTTGCGGCATTCGACGCCCTGGGTCGCGGCGATCTGGTCGGCGACGGTGAACAGCTTCCTGGCCCTGGTGCGGCTCATCGCGCGCCCGGCGCCGTGGCTGCAGCTCATGAAGCTTTCGGGGTTGCCCTTGCCGCGCACGATGAAGCTCCTTGCGCCCATGCTGCCGGGGATGATCCCGAGTTCGCCGAGCCTGGCGCTCACCGCGCCCTTGCGCGTGACGAACACGTTTTCGCCGAAGTGCGTTTCACGGCTCACGTAGTTGTGGTGGCAATTGACTGCCTCCACCTGTGCATCGAAGGGTTTGGCAATGACCTTGCGCACGGCCGCGACCACGCGCTGCATCATGACCTCGCGATTGGCACGCGCGAATTTCTGCGCCCAGCCCACCGCCTGCACGTAGTCGCCGAAGTGCTGCGCGCCTTCCTCGAAATACGACAGGTCCTGGTCGGGCAGGTTGCGCTGGTGCAGTTCGGCATCCTTTTTCGCGAGCTCGATGAAATGGGTGCCGATGGCATTGCCCACACCACGCGAGCCCGAGTGCAGCATGAACCACACGGCCCCTGCCTCGTCGAGACAGACCTCGATGAAGTGGTTGCCTCCACCCAGCGTTCCCAGGTGCTTGTGGTTGTTGGTGGCCTTCAGGCGCGGATAGTTCTCGCAAAGGAGGTCGAACTCATCCACCAGCTTCGCCCAGGCCACGTCGGTCTCGCCGGGCGGCGTTTCCCACGAGCCCTTGTCGCGGCCCATCCGCCTGGGGTTGGAGCCGTGCGGCACGGCCTTCTCGATGGCCGAACGCAGCGGCCCGAGGTTGTCGGGCAGGTCGCGTGCGTGGAGCGTGTTCTTGCAGGCCATCATTCCGCAACCGATGTCCACGCCGACCGCGGCCGGGATGATGGCCTTGAAGGTCGGGATCACCGATCCCACCGTGGCACCGATACCGTAGTGCACGTCGGGCATGGCCGCCACGTGCCTGAACACGATAGGCAGGCGCGCAGCGTTCTCGAGTTGCCTTTGCGCCTCGGCTTCGACCGGCACCCCGCGGGTCCACATCTTCACGGGGACGCCGTTTTCGACTTGATGCAACGTGTAGCCCTTGTCGGATTTCATGTCCCATTTCCTCTTCGGGTCGTCGGGGAAGGCATCGCCTCGTGCGCCTTCCCGCGGCTCACGCCACCGGCGCTTCCCTCGGCGTCGCGAAGAGTGTGCCCCACTGCGCCCCATACACAGCATCCGGGTAATTCCCGATCTCAAGTATCTAACTAGTTAGTAATATCCGGATCAACAGGCAACGTTCTTGCCTTCAAGGGATTCGTGATGAAGAAGTCTTGTCAGCGAGGGTTGCGCGCATGCAGTCCAGTCTGAAGATCGCGGTGTTCGGCACCGGCCTCGCATGGCGGCCGCATTGCGACAGCCTCGCCGAACTCGCCGGCCAGATCTGCGTCGCGTGGATCGTGGGCCGCGACATCGGACGCGCCAACGCGCAGGCCGCATTGTTCGCCGACGCCCGCGCCACCACATCGATCGAAGAAGTGCTCGCGGACCCGAGCGTCGGTGCGGCGCTGGTTCTCACGCCGCCGAACACCCATCTTGAGATCGTCGAGCGTCTGGCGGCGCGGGGCATCCACGTGCTGCTCGAAAAGCCATTGGACATCGACATCGCACGCGCACGCGCAGTGGTCGACGTGTGTCGAGCGCACGGCGTGACGCTCGGCGTCGTGTTCCAGCACCGGATGCGGCCGGCAGCCCGGCATCTCAAGCAACTGCTGGCGGACGGCGCGCTCGGCACGCTGACGCATGCGCTGGTGGACGTGCGCTGGTGGCGGCCGCAAAGCTACTACGATGCGCCCGGTCGGGGCACGCGCGCACGCGATGGCGGTGGCGTACTGTTGACGCAGGCGATCCACACCCTCGACCTGTTCCTCGACCTCGTTGGACCCGTCGACGAAGTCGCGGCGTTGTGCACGACCAGCGCGGCGCACCGCATGGAATGCGAAGACGTCGTCTGCGGCACGCTGCGCATGCGCAATGGCACGTTGGCAAGCCTGATTGCGACAACGACCGCGTTCCCCGGCTTTGCCGAGCGCATCGAACTCGGAGGTACGCTGGCGAGCGCCACGCTAAGCGCCGGCGAACTGCGCGTGCAATGGATGGACGGGCGCGAAGAGCGGTGCGGCGAGCCCTCGGCGACGGGTGCCGGCGCACAGCCCATGGCATTCGGACACGCGCCGCACCGCGCCCTCCTCGCCGATTTCGTGGAAGCGATCCGCGAGCGGCGCGCCCCCGCGGCCGATGGAACAGCCGGCCTTGCGGTGCACCGCCTGATCGAAGCGTTGATCGAATCCTCGGCAACGCGCAATTTCGTTCCGATCGATTGCAGCGAGGCCTGCGCATGAAACCATCCAACGCGCCGATCACCGGCGACACGCGCCTGTTCGCCATCGTCGGAGACCCGATCGCGCAGGCGAAGTCACCGGCGCTCTTCAACCAGCTTTTTGTCGACCTCGGAGTCAACGCCGTGCTGGTCCCGCTGCAAATACCAAGCGCCCGGCTCCCCGTCGCAATCGCCGGCCTGAAGGCTTTCGCCAACCTCGATGGCATCGTCGTCACGGTGCCGCACAAGGTGGCAATCCTGGAACACCTCGACCTGCTGGGCGCCCATGCGCAAGCGGTCGGTGCGGTCAACTGCATGCGCAGGCTTGCGGACGGACGCTGGGAAGGCGAGATGTATGACGGCGCCGGCTTCGTGGCAGGCCTGCATGCGCAAGGACTTTGCAGCGCAAACTGGCGGGTGTTCCTCACGGGGTGCGGCGGCGCGGGCAAGGCCGTGGCGCACGCCATGGCCGGCGCAGGCATCGCTGCAATTCGACTGGTCGATTCGCAATTGCATCGCCAGCATGAACTCGCCGAGCAGCTGCGTGCAATCCACCCGCGCCTGCACGTCAGCCAAGGCGGGGTCGCCGACGCCGAACACGACCTCGCGATCAACGCCACACCCTGCGGCATGGCCGAGGGCGACCCGCTGCCATTTGCGATCGACAAGCTGCGGCCGGATGCCATCGTCGCCGACCTGGTCATGAAGCCTGAGCGCACGCCACTGCTCGCCGCAGCCGAGGCACGCGGGCATCGCATCCATCTCGGGCGACACCTGCTCGAAAACCAGGCAGCACTGGTCGCCGCGTTCTTCGGCGCAGCCACGTCGCTGCAAGCAACACCAACCCACGGAGAGTACCCATGACATCCAGAGCTTTCGGCACGTTGCCCCGCTTCACCCGACGCGCAGTCTGCGCCACCGGCCTGCTGGCAATTGCCATGAGCAGCCAGGCAGCGGACTACCCGACGCGGCCCGTCGAATTGATCGTTCCCTGGGCCGTCGGTGGCGGCAGCGATGCCGTGGCCCGCGCCTTTGCCGACGTGGCCGGCCGCAACCTGCCACAGCCGGTGATCGTGGTGAACCGGCCGGGCGCCTCCGGCTCGATCGGCCACACCGAAGGCGCCAACGCCAAGCCCGACGGCTACAAGCTCACGCTGGTGACGCCGGAGGTTTCGCTGGCTTACCTGCAGGGCATCGGCAAGACCCAATGGCAGGACTTCAACTACGTGGCCCGCATCAACGCCGACCCGATCGCACTGGTCGTCAAGGCGGATGCGCCCTGGAGCACGCTCGAGCAATTCCTGGCCCATGTGCGAAACCAGCCCGGCAAGACGACCGTCTCGAACTCGGGGGTAGGCGCCACCTACCATCTGGCCGCGGTCGCGCTTGAAAAGAAAGCCAACCTGGAGTTCAACAACGTTCCCTACATCGGCGCAGGGCCGGCCGTCGTCGGCCTGTTGGGCGGCCAGGTCGACGCCACGTTTGCCACCACCGGCGAAGTTGGCGTGCACGTGCAGGGCGGCAAGCTGAAGATGCTGGCCGTGATGTCGGACAAGCGCCTGAAGGACTTTGCCCAGGTGCCGACCTTCAAGGAGCGCAACATCGACCTGCAACTGGGAACGTGGCGGGCGCTGGCCGTGCCGAAGGCGACACCGCCCGACGTGATGGCCACGTTGCGCAAGGTCGTCGACAAGGCCGTGCAGGACCCGGCGTATCGTGAATTCTTCACGCGCCAATTTCTCGGCCTGGTCAACGAGGATGGCGACAAGTTCCGCGCGGTGCTCGAGCGCGAGAACGCGTTTTATGTGGATATCGTAGGCAAGCTGCAACTCGGCAAGTAGCCCTGTTGGAAGGGTGCGTGCGGCCTATCCGGCTCCGCACGCCTGCACCATCCGGCTCAACCGCGCGACGTCGCGCAGCACCATCGCCTTGCCGTCTTTTCCGATGACGCCATCGCGGGCGAGATGGGTCAACTCGCGCGTGACCTGCTCGCGGTTGGTGCTGATCCGGCTGGCCAGCGCCTCGTGAAGCGGCGCGGGGTCGAGCCTCGCGACATTGTCGACCACGCCTTCCGCGTGCGCCATGCGCAGCAACTCGGCGTGCAGCCGGTTCTGCACACCCAGCGTGCTCAGTTCGATCACGCGTTGCGACAGTTGCCGCACCAGCGTCGCGAGGTGGCGCATCTCGCGCTCGGCAACGATCGGCTCCTCGCGCAGCAGCGCCATGAACGCGGCACTGCCGAGGCTCGCCACGGTGCTGGTCTCCAGCGTCACGACGTCGGCCGAGCGCGGCTCGCCGTCGATGGCGGCCATGTCGCCGAACCAGTCGCCCTTGACCGAATCGCGAAAGCTCACCTGGCGGCCGTTGGCCGAATAAATCGTCACGCGCAGCCGGCCCGTGAGCAGGAAGTAGACATCGCGTGGCGGATCGGAGCGCAGCAGCAGGGGCTGGTGCGCCGAAAGGTTCTGCCACTGGCATTGCTGCGCCAGTTGCTCGAGCCGCGCGTCGGAAAGGCCGGCGAACAGCGGCAGCGTGCGCAATGCCAGGCTGGAGCGAAGCGGCGGGTCCATGATCGTCGGGGGGTCTGTCATTCTGCGCGCCCGGCCGCGAGTTGCGCAAACCTGTGCGCCAGCGCACATCGCGTCAGGCCGCCAGATTCCAGACTGCATAGCGTGATGGGCGCGATCCCGCAGTCCGCACACCGCAGTTGAGGACCCTCGATATGAATGGCAGGCAAATCGCACTTTCGGCGGCGCTCGCGGCCAGCGGCACCGCGTCATCCGCCCAGCCCGCCCCGGCAGAACAGTGGGTGGGGCCGCCGATTTCGACGGCCGGAGGCGCCGTCAATCGTGCCGACGTCGTATCCGAACTGAACAGCTTCCTGGCGCAGCCGCAAGCGGCGTCCGAAGCCTGGGCCGGCACTGCGGCCTCGGCGGGCGTCCATGCGGGTTACACCCAGCGCGCCGAGGTGGCGGCAGACACGCACATGGCGATCCGCGCGCGCCTGACCGACTACACGACCCGCAACGAGTACGACCCGGCCAGCGCGGAGGCACAGCGCCGCAACGCGCGGTATACGAGACTTCGCTTCGGCCCCGAGTACACGGACGAGGTTTCGCAGTTGCAGGATTCAAGCGACGCCGCGTCGACGACGACCACCCGAAGCACCGCACCCGGCACATGAGGCCACGCCGGCATCAGCACGATTTTCTTGTCACTTCTGGAGGTGTCCTTCCGCGCTTATAGTCTGGCCGGAAAAATCACCACAAGGGAAGACAAGGGATGACGATGCCTCCAGAGAGTTCCGCGCCGACGCTTTCACCCATGGACAACGAGATGCCGGTGCGCTGGCTGCACCGGTTGCGTCTGGTCCCGCCCAATGAGTTGGGCACTGTCCGCCGTGCCGTGTTCCTGGCGTTGTTGGCCTGGTTGCCGATCGTCATCTGGACGGTCACCAGCCGCCGCCTCGGCAACATCGACCCGAGCGAGTCGCTGCTGCAGCACTACGGCGTTCATGTCCGCTGCCTGCTGGCGATTCCGCTGCTGATCCTGGCCGAAGGCCCTGTGCAGACCATGTTGCAGAAGATCGTCCAGCAGTTCCACTTCAGCGGCATCGCCCCCAGCGGGCCGGGCTCCGCCTTCAACAGCCTGATCGCCGAAGTACGCCGGGCGCGTGACGGGACCATGCCATGGATCGTGGTGCTGGGCGCCGCGTTCACGTGGGCCGTGACCAACCATCCTTCGAATCATGACGACGCGATGAATTGGGCCGTGGCTGCTGACGGCGACCTCGGCTTTGGCGGATGGTGGTTTTCCTACGTGGCCCGCCCGATCTTCATTGCGCTGGTGCTCGGCTGGGTGTGGCGGGTTCTGCTGGTCACCTGGTGTTTCTGGCGCATCAGCAGGCTGGACCTGTCGCTTGTGCCGGCCCACCCCGACCGTACCGGCGGCATGGGATTTCTCGCGAAGCTGCCGCGCGCATTTGCGCTGGTGACCTTCGTGCTCTCGGCCACGATTTCATCGCACTGGGCGCACGAGATCGTCATTCATGGCGCAAAGCTCGATTCGTTCAAGATGCCCGCGCTGCTGTTCGTGGTGTTGTGGACGGTGTACCTGTTGCTGCCGCTGCTGGTTTTCGCGCCGACCCTGTTCGCCGCGCGTTCGCACGCGGTGGCGGCCTATGCGGCGCTGGTGGGCCGGCAAGGCCGACTGCTGCACCGGCGCTGGATACTGGGCGAGACCGTGGAAGACGAGACGATCCTCGAAGCACCGGGCATCGGCGTTGTCGCCGACGCGGCCTCGATGTACGAGGCCGTCTCGAAGATGCGGCTTGTGCCCATCGGTGGCAAGACGCTGTTGTACATCGCCGTCCCGATGGCGTTGCCATTCATCGTGGTGGCGAGCTTGCAGATTCCGTTTCTGGAACTGCTGATGAAGCTGGCGAAGGCGCTCTAACCGGTCTGCCGCGGCCGCCGGGCGGGCGGCCCCGGTGGATCAGACGCGCTCGAGGATGACGGCGATGCCCTGGCCCACGCCGATGCACATGGTGCACAGCGCGTAGCGGCCGCCCTGCTTGTGAAGTTGGTTGACGGCCGTGGTCGCCAGGCGCGCGCCGCTGGCGCCGAGCGGGTGACCCAGCGCGATGGCGCCACCGTTGATGTTCACGCGTGGGTCGTCGTCGTTCAGGCCCAGCATGCGCAGCACCGCGAGGCCTTGCGCCGCAAAGGCTTCGTTGAGTTCAATGACGTCGATCTGGTCGAGCGTCAGGCCGGTCAGCGCCAGCACCTTTTGCGAGGCCGGCGCCGGGCCGATGCCCATGACGCGCGGCGGCACGCCGGCCGTCGCCATGCCGACCACGCGGGCGCGCGGCGTGAGACCGTATTTGCCGGCGCTGGCTTCGTCGGCCAGCAGGAGCGCGCAGGCGCCATCGTTCACGCCGCTGGCATTGCCCGCCGTCACCGTGCCGTCGGGCCGTACCACGCCCTTGAGCTTGGCCAGCGCTTCCATGGTGGTGTCGCGCGGATGCTCGTCCTTGCTGACGACGATGGCGTCGCCCTTCTTCTGCGGCACGCTCACCGGTGTGATCTCGGCATCGAAGAAACCCGACTTCTGCGACGCGACCGCACGTTGCTGCGACGCGAGCGCCATGCGGTCCTGTGCCTCGCGCTCGATCTTGTAGTCGGTGGCGACGTTCTCCGCCGTCTCGGGCATCGAGTCGACTCCGTACGCCTCCTTCATCTTCTTGTTGATGAAGCGCCAGCCGATGGTGGTGTCGTACACCGCGTTGGCACGGCCGAAAGCCGACTCGGCCTTGGGCATGACGAAAGGCGCACGGCTCATGCTTTCCACTCCGCCGGCGATCATCAGGCCCGTTTCGCCGGATTTGATGGCGCGGGCCGCGGTGCCCAGGGAATCGAGACTGGAGCCGCAGAGGCGGTTGATGGTCGAGCCCCCGACCGAGAGCGGCAACCCGGCGAGCAGCGCCGACATGCGCGCAACGTTGCGATTGTCTTCACCGGCCTGGTTGGCACAGCCGTAGATCACGTCGCTGACAGCTTGCCAGTCGACCTTCGGATTGCGCGCGATCAGCGCCTTGAGCGGCACGGCCCCGAGGTCGTCGGCACGCACGCTGGAGAGCGCGCCGCCGTAGCGGCCGAAGGGGGTGCGGATAGCGTCGCAGATGAAGGCTTGATTGGTCATGAAACGTGTCTCTGATGAAGTTGAATTGAAAGCGGGATCGAACGCGCAACGCGCCGCAGGCGGGTCGGCCGTCCGTGCCTATTGCGCGATCGGCAAGCCTACGAGCTTTTCGAGTTCTGCGTGATCGAGGCCATCGACTTTGTCGATCAGCTTCAGGCCGTTCGGCGTGCACTCGAGCGTGGCCAGATCGGAATACACGCGCTTGACGCAGCCGATGCCCGTGAGCGGGTAGGTGCACTGCTTGACCAGTTTGCTCGCGCCTTGCTTGGTCAGCAAGTCCATCATCACCCAGGTTTGCTTGGCGCCGATGGCAAGATCCATCGCGCCGCCGACGGCGGGAATCGCATCTTTCTCGCCCGTGTGCCAGTTGGCCAGGTCGCCGGTGGCCGAGACCTGGAAGGCGCCGAGCACGCAGATGTCGAGATGGCCGCCGCGCATCATCGCGAAGCTGTCGGCATGATGGAAGTACGAGCCGCCCGGCAGCAGCGTGACGGGTTGCTTGCCGGCGTTGATGAGGTCGTAGTCTTCCTCGCCTGCCTTGGGCGCGGGGCCCATGCCGAGAATGCCGTTCTCGCTTTGCAGGATGACCTCGCGACCTTCGGGAAGGTGGTTGGCCACGAGCGTCGGCTGGCCGATGCCGAGGTTGACGACGGCTCCGTCGAAGATGTCCTGCGCGACGCGGGCGGCGAGTTGGTCTTTGGTGCGGCGTTGGTAGGTCATGGTCATGCTGCCTTCTTGAAACCGCCGGCCTGGGTGGCGACGCGTTCGATTTTTACGACTTGGTGGACGAAGATGCCTGGCGTCACGATGGTCTCCGGGTCCAGCGTTCCCAACTCCGCCACTTCATGCACGGTGGCGATCGTCTTCTTCGCGGCCATGGCCATCACGGGCCCGAAGTTGCGCGCCGCCTTGCGATAGACCAGGTTGCCCCAGCGGTCGCCGCGCTCCGCCTTGATGAGCGCCACGTCGCCATGGATCGGGTACTCCAGCACGTAGTGCACGCCGCCGATCACGCGGGTCTCCCGGTCGCCCGAGAGTTGCGTGCCGTAGCCGGTCGGGCAGAAGAAGCCGCCGATGCCGGCGCCGGCCGCGCGGATGCGCTCGGCCAGGTTGCCTTGCGGCACCAGCTCCAGTTCGAGCTTGCCGGCGCGGTAGAGGCCGTCGAACACCTGGCTGTCGGCCTGGCGCGGAAAGCTGCAGATGATCTTGCGCACGCGTCCCGCCTTCAGCAGCGCCGCCAGCCCGACTTCGGCATTGCCGGCGTTGTTGTTGACGACGGTCAGGTCTTTCGCGCCTTGCTCGATGAGGCCGTCGATCAGCTCGTTGGGAATCCCGGCGGTGCCGAAGCCGCCGATGAGAACGGTCGAACCGTCCTTGATGTCGGCCATTGCCTCGGCAACCGAGCGCGCGATCTTGTTGATCATGTGAACTTGTCTCCTGGGGGATTGAGGGGAAGCACTGAACAATTCGCTGCGACTTCTTGTTCGCATGTCGAACGTTTGTTCTTATAATGAATTTTAGGAGGATTCATCCAGCATGGCAACCCCGATACAAAGCCACACATCTGACGACGTGCCGCCCAAGCCCGGCGACACCTATGTCCAATCGTTCGCGCGCGGCCTGGAAGTGATCCGGTCCTTCAGCGCGGACGCCCCGCGGCAAACGCTGAGCGAAGTCGCTGCGGCGAGCGGCCTTACGCGTGCCGGCGCACGGCGAATCCTGCTCACGCTGCAGACTTTGCGCTATGTCGAGACGGATGGAAAGCACTTCGCGCTGACGCCGCGCATCCTCGACCTCGGCTTTGCCTACCTTTCGTCGATGCCGATCTGGAACCGCGCCGAGCCGGTCATGGAGGCGCTGGTGCAGGAGGTACAGGAGTCCTGCTCGGCGGCGGTGCTCGACGACACCGACATCGTCTACGTGATGCGCGTGCCCACGCACAAGATCATGAGCATCAGCCTCGGTGTCGGTTCACGGCTGCCGGCATATTGCACGTCGATGGGCCGGCTGCTGCTGGCCGAGTTGAGTGAGGACGAATTGCGCACGCGTCTCGAAGCGTCGGCGCCGCAATCACTCACCAAGCACACGGTGACCGACATCGACGCCCTGCTCGCGAAGGTTGCGCAGGCGCGCCGCCAGCGCTGGTGCCTGGTCAACCAGGAATTGGAGGAAGGCCTGGTCTCGATCGCCGCGCCCATCGTGAATCGCGCCGGCCGCGCCGTGGCAGCACTCAACATCAGCGGGCAAGCGAACCGCACGAGCGCGAAGGTGATGCAGGAGACCATGCTGCCGCCCTTGCTGGAAGCGGCGCAGAAGATTTCGCGGATGCTTTAGGTGGAACCCCCCCGAAGCGCCTGCGGCGCCTCCCCCTCAAGCCCCCTCAAGGGGGCGCACCCGGCGGCCCGGCGAAGCCGGTTTCGCGGGTGCCCACGAACAGACTTCGCAGTGCTCGTCCTGGGTTCCTGCCCGCGGAAGATGCGCGGCGTCATGGAACACTGAAAGGCCGCGGCGGGGCGACTCGGGCACGCTGGCCTACGCCGTGCGCTCGCGCAAATGCATGCGAAGTCCCACCGGCGCCATCGTGAATGCCAGCAATTCGCGCGCCGGCCCGCCGTCGGGGGTGTCGATGCTGGCAATGTCGAAGCGGCTGAGCAGCACGGCCATGGCCATCTTCATTTCGAGCAGCGCAAGGTAGCGTCCGGGGCAGATGCGCGGGCCGGCGCCGAAGGGCATCGAGGTGCGCCTCGCGCTGCCGGCCATCGCGCCGGGGCCGCCATCGGCCATCCACCGCTGGGGCTCGAACGCCGCGGCGCGCGGCACGTGGTTTTCGTTCACGCCGTCGCGCCGCATGAGGTTGACCACGACCGTGCCGGCCGGCACCTGGATGTCGCCGACGACCGCCTCCTTCTTTGCCTGCACGCTGAGGATGGGCGCCACCGGCCGCAGGCGCATCGTCTCGTGCGCGCAGGCCTCGACGAAATCGAGCTGGCCCATCTGCTCGAAAGTCGGCCGCGCCGTATCGCCGACCACGCGGCGCACCTCGTCGGTGGCGCGCGCCAGGGCATCAGGATGTCGCCACAGCAAGTCGATCATCCATGCGATGGTGTTGGCGGTGGTGTCTTCGCCGGCCAGCAGCATGGTCATGACGTTGCCAGCGACCTGGACGTCGGTGATGCCGCTGTCCGGTTCGTCGGCGGCGGCAATCATGGCTTCGAGCAGGTTGCGCGGACGCGTGCGCAATGCGGGATCGGCTTCCATGCGCCGGCGCGCCTGCGCGACGAACGCGTCGACGGCTTCATTGACCGCCACCACCCCGCGCGCAAGCTGGCGGTCCGCGGCAGATGGAAACCAGCGCCACGTGGGCAGCGGCGACAGCATGCGCTTGAGCAGCGCCGGAAAGATCTTGTCGAGGTGCTGCTGGATCACGTCGCCATCGGATTCGAGCGTGTTCACCTCCGCGCCGAACGCCAGCCCGGCGATGGTGTCGACGGTGTAGCGCATCAGGTCGGCCTGCAGGTCGATGGCGCTGCCGCTGCGCGCGGCCGCTTGCCAGCGCCGGAAGAGCCGGTCCGCCACGCCTTGCAGCGACGGAAAGTAGCCCTTGACATGCGCCGGGTCGAAGCCCGCCATGACCATGCGGCGCTGGCGCCGCCAGTCGTCGTCGTTGGCGCCGAACACACCGGGCTTCAGGCCCATTTCCCGGCCGACCTGTTCGAGCCGCGTGGTGCGCTTGAAGCCATCGGGCCGATCGCGCAGCATGGTCGCGACGGCCTGGTGATCGCCGACGATCAACAGGTAGCGGCGGCCGAGCTTTACCTTGAAGAACGGGCCGAACTCCCGGCACCACTGTTCCAGCTGTTGATGCATGCGCGGCGGATCGAGCTGGAGCAGATTGCCGAGAAGCGGAAGGCCACGCGGGCCTGGCAGGTCGGCAATCTTGCGAGGCGCGGGCCTGGCCGGGGCGTCAGGCTTGTCGAGGGTCGGCGAGTCCATGGTCATGGCGCTATTGGGCCATTTTTGAACGCCGGCCGCGAGCACATGGTTTCCCTTGCCGTCACCTTTTCGCGGGCAGACCTCGGGGCCGCGAGGATGAGCTCTGCGAAGCTGTTCGTGGGCGCCCGCGGAACCGGCTTTGCCGGGCCGCCGGGTGCGCCCCTTCAGCCCTCCATGGGAAGGCGCCGCAGGCGCTTCGGGGGTGTTTCAATTCAAGCTGCGGCGCTGACCATCGCCTTGCCCGCAAGCGCGGCGGCCAGGTTTTCTTCCACCCGCCGCGCCATCGCCTCGCGCGTTTCGTGCGTGTTGCTGGCCAGGTGCGGCAGCAGCACCACGTTGTCGAGTTCAAAGAAGGCCGGCGGCACGTTGGGCTCATCCTCGAACACATCGAGTCCGGCGCCGGCGATGCGCTCTTGTTGCAGCGCCTCGATCAACGCCTTCTCATCGACCACGCTGCCGCGCGAGATGTTGACGAGGTAGCCGTCCGGCCCGAGGGCGTCGAGGATTTCGCCTGACACGAGCCCGCGCGTCTCGGGGCCACCGGCGCTTGCAATCACCAGAAAGTCGGCCCACTCTGCCAGCCCCTTGAGCGTGGGTTCGTAGCCGTGCTCGGTGTCCGTCAACGGCCTGCGGTTGTGGTACCTCACCTCCATGTCGAAGCCCGAGGCGCGTCGCGCGATAACGCGCCCGATCCGCCCCATCCCAAGAATGCCGAGCTTCTTGCCCGACACCTTGGTCGCGAGCGGAAACTGGCCCTTGGGCCAGTCGCCGCGCCGCACGAACCGGTCAGATGCGGTGATGCGACGCGCCACGTCCATCACCAGCACGAAGGCCGTGTCGGCCACGCAGTCGTTCAGCACGTCGGGCGTGTAGCCGACCGCGATGCCGCGCGCGCGGGCCGCATCGAGATCGAGCGTCTCAAGGCCGACACCGAAGCTCGAGATCACCTTCAGGTTCGGCATGGCGGCGATCAGGGCCGCGTCGGCGCCGAAGCGGGCCGAGGTGACGAGCGCGGTGAATTCGCCGCCGTGCGCAGCCAGGAACGCCTTCGGGTCGGCCTCCTGCCACAAGGGGTGAACGTCATAGGTCTCGGCCAGACGTTTTTCGAGCGCCGGCAGCAGCCGGCCCTGTTGCAGTACGCGGGTCTTGGGCATGGGTCGATCTCTTTTCTGTCTTCATTCAAGCTGGATGCCAGCGTCCTTCGCGACTTTGGCCCACTTGACCATCTCGCTCGCGATGAAGGCACCGAATTGCAGCGGCAGGCCGCTGCCGGGCTCGATGCCGTTGGCCAGCATCGTCTTGCGCACTTCCGGCAGCGCGAGGATGCGGTTGACCTCGGCATTGAGCTTGTCGACGGTGGCCTTCGGTGTGCCTGCGGGCGCAAGCAGGCCGCCCCAGGTGCTGGTTTCATAGCCGGGTACGCCGGCTTCCTGCATCGTGGGCACGTCGGGCAGGACGCTCGACCGTTTCGCGGTTGTCACGGCCAGCGCGCGCAAGCGGCCTGCGCTGATCTGCACGTTGGCTGCGGCCACCGTGTCGAACATCAGCGAGGTGCGCCCACTGATGAGGTCCGGGTGCGCCAACGTGCTGCCCTTGTATGGAATGTGCGTGATGTCGAGCCCGGTCATGCTCTTGAACAACTCGCCCGAGAAATGCGGCGCGCCGCCGTTGCCGCTCGAAGCGAAGGTGAGCTTGCCCGGATTGGCCTTGCCGTAGGCAATGAGTTCCTTCACCGACTTCACTGGCAGCGTCGGCGAGACGATCAAGACCAGCGGCACGACGTGCGTGAGCGCAATGGGTTCGAAGCTCTTGACCGTGTCGTAAGGCAGCTTCTTGACCATGCTCGGGTTGATCGCGTGGCTGCTCGCGACCAGCGCCAGCATGTGGCCGTCGGGCGGGCTCTTGGCCACGAGGTCGGTGCCGATGATGCCGGTCGCGCCCGCACGGTTGTCGATGACTACGGGCTGTCCCCAGGACTCGGTGAAGCGCTGCCCGATGAGCCGTGCGGCAAGGTCGATCGCACCGCCGGGCGAAGCGGGCACGACGATGGTGATGGCCTTGGTGGGATAGGCGCCCTGCGCCATCGCGGGCATGGCGCGGACCAGAGCCACGCATGCCGCCGAAGCGACAAATGTTCTGCGTTGCATGGTGATGAGGTTGTGCGTCAGATGCCGCGGGCCTTGCGCCACACCTCGAAAGCGGCCTTGGTGTCCGCGTTCGGGGGATAGGTGCCTGCAAGCTTCGCGCCGCCTTCGATGCGTTCGAGCACGAAGGCTTCCATCTTCTCCTGCTCGGTCGCATCTCGCGCCACCTCTTCGGCCAGGTGCTGCGGAATCACGACCACGCCTTCGTCGTCGCCCACGATCACATCGCCCGGATACACCGGCACGCCACCACAGCCGATCGGCACGTTGAGGTCGATCGCATGGTGGTGGATGAGGTTCAGCGGCGCGCTGCCCCCCGCGCAGTACACCGGAAAGTCCATCTGCGAGATCGGCCCGCTGTCGCGCACGGGTCCATCGGACACCAGTCCCGCCGCGCCGCGCACCTTGAGCCGCGTGGTGAGAATCTGGCCACCCGACGCCACGCGCTTTTCACCGCGGCAATCGATGACAAGCACGTGGCCTTCGGGCACGCTCTCGATGCCCTTGCGCTGGGGGTGGTTCGGGTCGTCGAAGGCGCTGATCTGGTCGAGGTCTTCGCGCGCCGGGATGTTGCGCATCGTGAATGCCGGGCCGACCAGGTTGCCGCCGCTGGGCTTGGTCAGCCGCCCGATGCCCTGCAGGTAGACATTGCGAAAGCCGCGCTTGAAGAGTTGCGTGCAGAGCGTTGCGACGCTGACGTGGCGCAGTAGTTCGCGGGCCGCATCGGACAGGGAGACAGGGGGTTGAGTGGTCATGGCGTGGTCAATCGATGGATCAGTTGGCGGTGGCGCCGCTCTTGCGGACGAGTTCGCCCCAGCGCGGGATTTCCTTCTGCATCAGCGCGGCGAGTTGCGCCGGCGATCCGGCCACCACTTCCATGCCGAGCTGGTTGGCGAGCTTGTCCTTCACGTCGGGCATCTGCAGGATCTTGTTGATCTCCGTGGAAAGGCGCTGAGCGATCTGCGCGGGCAGGCCCTTGGGTGCATACACGGCCTGCCACGAGGCCATTTCGAAGCCCTTCACGCCGGCCTCCTGCATCGTCGGCAATTCCGGCGCGAGCGCCATGCGTTTCGCAGAGGTGACGGCCAGCAGCTTGAGCTTGCCGCCCTGCACCATCGGCAATGCGGCGGTGATCTGGTCGAACATGAAAGTCACCTGCCCCGACGACACGTCGAGCATCGCCGGCGGCGTGCCTTTGTATGGGATGTGCGTGAGCTTCACGCCGATCATGTCGCCCAGCATCTCGCCGGCCAGGTGCGTGGACGTGCCCGCGCCCGACGACGCGAAGGTGCGCTTGGACGGATCCTTCTTCAGGAGCGCGATGAGGTCGGCCACCGAGTTCACGCCAAGGTTCGGATCGACGATCAGCACGTTCGGCAGGAAGGCCACGAGCGAGATCGGCTCGAAGTCCTTCACCGGGTCGTAGGGCAGGTTCTTGTAGAGGCTGGCGTTGATGGCATGGGTGCTGATGGTGCCGCCGAACAGCGTGTAGCCGTCGGGCTTGGCCTTGGCCACATAGCCCGCGCCGACCGCGCCCGCCGCACCCGGTTTGTTGTCGACGATGACCGGCTGATGGAGCGCGTCGCCCAGCTTCTGCGCAATGACGCGGCCGATCACGTCGGTCGAGCCGCCGGGCGTGAAGGGAACCACGTAGGTGATGGGACGCGCGGGCCATGCGTCCTGGGCCATGGCGCGGCGCGCCGCAAGCAGGCTGCCCGGCACCAGCAAGGCCACGCCTGCGCGCAGCACGGTCCGGCGATCGGCACCTGGAGTTCGTGTTGATTTCATGCCGGTCATTCCACCCTGATGCCGCGCGTCTTGATCACTGCTTCATAGCGCGCCTTGTCCGACTCGATGGTCTTCTGCAGATCGGCCGGCGTGGTGCCGCGCGGCGTGGCGCCCTGGGCGATCAGCGCCTTGCGCATGTCCTCGGTGTCGACGATTTCCTTCACGTCGGCGGCGATCTTGTCGATGAGCGCTTGCGGCGTTCCGGCCGGCGCCAGCAGCGCGACCCACGAGCCCGATTCGGCATTGGGCACGCCCTGCTCGGCCAGCGTCGGCACGTCGGGCATCGCGGGCGAGCGCCGCGCGCTGCTCACGGCGAGCGCGCGCAGCTTGCCGGACTTCACATAGCCCGAGGTTTCGAGGATCGACGCAAACAGCATGTCGACGTGCCCGGCCATGAGGTCGGCCATCGCCGGTCCGCCGCCCTTGTACGGCACATGCACCAGCTTGACGCCCGCGGCCTCCTGGAAGATCTCCGCGGTCAGATGCGGCGAACCGCCGCTGCCTGAGCTTGCAAAGGTGTACTTGTCCGGCGAGGCCTTGGCCAGCGCGATGAATTCCTTCGGTGTCTTGGCCGGGATCGCGGGATTGATGACCCATGCGAACGGCAGGTCCGCGAACAGCGACACCGGCGCAAACGCCTTGCCGGGGTCATAGGACATCTTGTAGAGCGACGGGTTGATCGACTGCGTGCCCACGTTGCCGATGAGGAAGGTATAGCCATCTGGCTTGGCCTTGGCGACGACATCCATGCCGACGATGCCGCCCGCGCCGGTGCGGTTGTCCACCACGACCGACTGGCCCCATTTCTTGCCAAGCCGAACGGACAGCAATCGCGCGGCAATGTCGGTGCCGCCGCCGGGCGCGAAGGGCACCACGAAGGTCACTGGCCGCGTGGGCCATCCCTCGGGCGATTGCGCGCTGGCCGCCAGCGGCATCAGCGGCATGACGGCCGCGAGCGCGAAGCCAGCGGCAAGCCGACCGACCCGGCGGCGTTTGATGTGATGTGTTTCCATGCTCAGCTTTCGGTAAAAAGGGTTCGTTCGAGAGGACGGTTCAGTGGATCTCGGGCTCGCCGCCCGCGGCTTGCGCGTAGTCCGGCGCGAGGAAGTCGAAGTCGCAGCCGGTGTCGGCCTGCTGCACGTGCTTGAGGAACATCACGCCGTAACCGCGGCTGAATTTGGGAATCGGCTTTTGCCAGTCGGCGCGGCGCTTCGCGAGTTCCTGGTCGCTCACTTCCATGTCGATGCGGCGCGCGTCGACGTCGAGCGTGACCAGGTCGCCATCGCGCACCAGCGCGAGCGGCCCGCCCACATGCGATTCGGGCGTAACGTGCAGCACGCAGGCGCCATAGCTCGTGCCGCTCATGCGCGCGTCGCTGATGCGAACCATGTCGCGAACGCCTTCTTTCAGCAGCTTTTGCGGGATCGGCAACTGGCCCCATTCGGGCATGCCGGGCGCCCCTTGCGGGCCGGCGCTTTGCAGCACGATCACGCTGTCTTTCGTGATCTGCAGGTCGGGCGAGTCGATGCGCGCGGCCAGGTCGTCGTAGTTCCTGAAGACCACTGCCGGGCCGGTGTGGCGGCGCAGGTGCTGCTCCATCGCGGCCGGCTTGATGACGGCGCCATCGGGCGCCAGGTTGCCGCGCAGCACGGCGAGGCCACCGCTTTCGAGCAAGGCCTCCTTCCTCGGGCGAATCACGTCGGCGTTGTAGACCGCGGCGTCGGCAATGTTCTCGCCGAGTGTCTTGCCGTTGCAGGTCATCTGGGCGCCGTCGATGAGGCTTCCCATTTCCTTGAGGAAAGCGCGGAGTCCGCCGGCATAGAAGAAGTCTTCCATCAGGTATTTGCCGCCAGGCCGCAGATTCGCGATGACCGGCGTGCGTCGCGCCAAGTCGTCGAAGCGCGCCAGGTCGAGCGGCACGCCGGCACGCCGCGCCATCGCAATCAGGTGGACGATCGCATTGGTCGAGCCGCCCAGGCCGAGCACGGCGGTGACGGCGTTGTCGAAAGACGCGGGCGTAAGGAAGTCGAGCGGCTTCAGGTCTTCCCACACCATCTCGACGATGCGCCTGCCGGTGTACGTGGCCATCATCGCGTGGCGCGAATCGGCGGCCGGGATCGACGATGCGCCCGGCAGCGTCAGGCCGAGCACCTCCGCTGCGCTGGTCATCGTGCTGGCCGTGCCCATCGTCATGCAGGTGCCCGGCGAACGCGCAATCCCGTCCTCCACGTCCTGCCAGTCCTGCTCGCTGATGTTGCCGGCGCGCAGTTCGGCCCAGTACTTCCAGGTGTCGGAGCCGGAGCCGAGAAAGGTGCCCTTGTAATCGCCGCGCAGCATCGGGCCGGCGGGCACGAAGATGGTCGGCAGGTTCATCGCCAGCGCACCCATCACCAGGCCCGGAGTGGTCTTGTCGCAGCCGCCCATGAGCACGCAGCCATCGGCGGGATAGGAGCGCAGCAATTCCTCGGCCTCCATCGCGAGCATGTTGCGATAGAGCATGGTGGTCGGCTTCTGGAAGGCCTCGCCCAGGCTCATCGCCGGAATCTCCACCGGAAAGCCGCCCGCCTGCCATACGCCGCGCTTGACCTCCTCCACCCGCTGCTTGAAGTGCGTGTGGCACGAGTTCATGTCGCTCCAGGTGTTGAGGATCGCGATCACCGGCTTGCCCAGGTAGTCGTCCCGGCTCAGCCCCATCTGCGCGGTGCGCGAGCGGTGGCCGAAGCTGCGCAGGTCCTTCACGCCGTACCAGCGGTGCGAGCGGAGGTCTTCGGGTTTCTTGCGGGCGGTGGTCATGTCTTGTCTCGAATTTGCGCATGGAATGTTAGCGCTGTCATCAGATCATAAGCAGGTTCGCCACCCGCCGTCAACCGGGAATTTCAGTCGATCAGAAAGTGATTGGAATCAACAATGAGCGTCGGCCAGCGCCGAAGGAAATGCAGCCGGTCGTCGCGACCCGAAGTGGCAGCGACTCGAAGGCAAGTCATATCCGTTTTCCACCACGCGATCGCGTGACCTGCGACGCATTGAATCCAGGACGAGCCCCGCGAAGTCAGTTCGTGGGCACCCGCGGAACCGGCTTTGCCGGGCCGCTGGGTGCGCCCCCTCGAGGGGGAGGCGCCGCAGGCGCATCGGGGGTGTTTTATTTTCATGCACTCTTGCGTTCGATGAGCGAGAAACCCAGATCGACGATCTTCTGCTCGACCTCTCGCCCTTCTGCACGGTCGACGATGAAGCGCGCGGCCTGCCGGCCGATGCCGGTCCCATCGATGCGCACTGTGGTGATGGCCGGGTGGGCATGCTGCGCAAAAGCCAGGTCGCCGAAGCCGATCACGCCGACATCGCCGGGCACCTGCATGCCGCGCGCCTGCGCCTCGGTGATCACGCCATGCGCCAGCGCATCGGAACTGCAGGCGACCGCGTCGATGCCCACATTGTCCGCCAGCAGTTTGGACAACGCGTCCCGGCCGCTGCCCAGCGTGGTCGGCGCGGGAACGCTGTGCACTGGCACGGGACCGCCACCAAGCGCTTTCCAGGCCTGGTCGAAGCCGTTGCGGCGAAGGTTCGCGCGGCGGTCGTCGCCCGTCACGATCACGGGCTTGCGATAGCCCTTGCGATGCAGGTATTGCGCCGTCGCGGCGCCTGCTTGCTCATGCGAGAAGCCGACCAGCATGTCGATCGGCGTTGGCGTCAGATCCCAGGTTTCGACGATCGGAATGCCGGATGCCAACAGCCGTCTGCGCCCATCGGCCGAGCGCATGATGCCAGTCAGCACGATGCCGTCGGGCCGGCGGCCGATGATGGCGTCGATCAACGCGTCTTCACGCGAGTTGTTGTAGCCGCTCTGGCCCAGCATGAGCTGGTAGCCCTTGTCGGCCAGGGCTTCGGTCAGCGCCTGGATGGTCTCCAGAAACACGGGCCCGGCGATGGTCGGCACCAGCGCCGCGACAAGCCGGCTGCGATTCGATGCAAGACCGCCGGCCAACAGGTTCGGCACATAGCCGGTGCGCTCGACTGCAAGGCGCACTTTCTCGCGCGTCCCGGGCGTCACGAGTTCTGGCGTGTTGAGCGCACGCGACACGGTGATGGCTGACACACCCGCCAGCTTCGAGACGTCGCTCAGCGTGATGCCGCCGCTGCCGCGTCGCGAGGCACGTCCGGACGGGTTCTGCTGGGTCAAGAATGGGCCTCCGATGGTAACGCTAACGTCGACATGCAATCACTGCGCCGATTATGGGCGAAACCGCCCCGGTGCTACGCTTGCCGCATGTTCAATCCTTCTCCCGAAGACGTTCGCCGCTTCTTCTGCGGCGTGTACGCCAAGAGCCGCCAGGGCCTGCCGATGGAGGCACTGGAAACCATTGCCGCCGGCTGGATCGACCAGCATCCCGAATACCACGCCGACCTGGCCGATGCCGACGCCGCGGTCAAGCGCGTCTATGACGGCCAGGACGGCCGCGAAAACCCTTTCCTGCACCTGTCGATGCACTTGTCGATCAGCGAGCAATGCTCAATAGACCAGCCGCGCGGCATCCGCCAGGCCGTCGAGCTTCTTGCCGCCCGGCGCGACTCGTTGCTGGAAGCGCACCATGAGGCGATGGAGTGCCTCGGCAGCATGATGTGGGAGGCGCAACGCGCGGGCCGGCCGCCCGATGGCGATGCGTACATCGCCTGCGTTCAGCGGCGGGCGACAAAGGTTTAGGCTCGCCCCCAGGCTCCGCGCACTTCGTGCGCTCCTCCCTCCCCCTACCGGGAGAAATTGTTGCTCGCCCCCAGGCTCCGCGCACTTCGTGCGCTCCTCCCTCCCCCTACCGGGGGCAACACCAGCGGCCCGGCAAAGCCGGTTCCGCGGTGTTCCACGGGAAGAAGGCTACGCGCTTGCGGGACTTGCGGGACTTGCGGGACTTGCGCGCTTGGCCTTGGGTCGCTCCTGGCGCGCGGCTTCGCGCAGCAAACCGACCATGGCCGCGCAGGCCGCGGAGCTTTCAACCTCGCTGCGCAGCAGCAGACCGACTGGCTCTTCGGTGCCGGGCGTGTCGATCCGGACGCGGACCAACGTGCCGGCCTGCAGGTCGTCCCGCACTGCGCCCAGCGGCGTGACCCAGACGGCATCGGACGCGGCGACCAGCGCGCGGGCCACCATCAAATCCAGGGTCTGCAGCGCATTCGGCGGCAGCGCGAGGCCGCGTGCGGAAAAGAAGCTCTCGGTGTTGTGGCGCGGGATGGTGCCCTCGGCGTAGACGACCAGCGGATACGCCAGCACTGTCTGCACCGGGGTCGCGCGCCGTGCCAGCGCATGGCCCTTGCGCACGGCAAACACCAGCGGCTCGGTGTACAGCAGCTCGAAGCTGAGCCCGGCCATGAGGCGCGGATCGCTGATGCGACCCGCCACCAGGTCCAGTTCGCCAGCGCGCAGTTCATTGAGCAACACCGCGTTGGCAGCACTCTTCACCATCACCTGCAACGCGGGCCAATGGCTGCGCAGCTTTGCCAGCGCGTGCGGCAGCAGAGCAGGCGCGACGCTCGGCAGCGCACCGATGCGCAGTCGCTCCAGGCGCGCGCCGGTCGCGGGCGCAATCGCTTGCGCGCCAGCGTCCACCGCCTCCAGCACGCGCAGCGCATGCGTCAGCAATTGCTCCCCGGTGGGCGTCAGGCCCTGCACGCCGCGACGGCCGGCACTGCTGCGCTCCACCAGCCGCGTGCCGGCCAGCGCCTCCAGTTCCGTCAACGTCTTGGAAATGGCAGGCTGGCTCACGGCCAGCCTCTCCGCCGCCCGCGCCAGATGCCGCTCCTGCGCAATTACGACGAAACAGCGCAGGTGCCGCAACTGCACGTTGCGCGAAAACGCCAGCGCCGGAGCAGTCGTCGAGTTCATAACCATTGCTTATTGAAATTCATCGAATGTTCAATTTACATCAACTAAGACGCCTTCTAAAGTGCGGGTTCCCCACGAGTCATTTCCTCAGGAGACAAACATGCTGGACCGCACCAAGACACCCGCCGCAACGATCGCCCCGCGCGACTGGGATAGCCACCCGTCGTACATCTACCCCGGCTACAAGTCGACCGTGAAGCGCGGCCCGACGCAGCCGCTGATTCCGCTCAAGGCCTCGATCGGCGAACTACAACAGCCGGTCTACGGCCACAGCAGCATCGGCGAGTTCGACAACGACCTCACGCGCAATGCGCGCCGCAACGGCGAGCCGCTCGGCGAACGCATGATCCTCACCGGCCAGGTGATGGACGAGCGCAAGCGCCCGATACGCAACACGCTGGTCGAGATCTGGCAGGCCAACGCGGCCGGCCGCTATGTGCACAAGGTCGACCAGCACGATGCCCCGCTCGACCCCAACTTCCTGGGCGCCGGCCGCTGCATGACCGACGACGAAGGCCGCTACCGCTTCCTCACGATCAAGCCCGGCGCATACCCGTGGGGCAACCATCCGAACGCCTGGCGCCCCCAGCACATCCACCTGTCGCTGTTCGGCGAGCACTTCGCCAGCCGCCTGGTCACGCAGATGTACTTCCCTGGCGACCCGCTGATGCAATACGACCCGATGGTCACCGGCACGCCGGCAAAGTACCGCAACCGACTCGTGGCCGACTTCAGCCTCGACATCACCGAGCCCGACTACGCGCTCGGCTACGTCTTCGACATCGTGCTGCGCGGCGCCGACGAGACGCCTTTCGAGAACCGCTGAACCCCATTTGAATACCAGGAGACCCGCACCATGATGAGCGCCCTCGAATCCAACTTTGGCCAGACCCCTTCGCAAACGGTCGGCCCCTACTTCGCCTACGGCCTGACCGCCACCCAATACGGCTACGACTTCAACCAGCCCTTCGATGCCGTGGTGGCGCTCGACAACGCCACCGGCGAGCGCATCCGCCTTGAAGGCCGCGTGATCGACGGCGACGGCATTCCGATCTTCGACGCGCTCGTCGAGATCAGCCAGGCCGACGGCGAAGGTCGCTATCCGCAAACGGTGGACGAGGCGCAGCAACTCGGCTTCCGCGCTTTCGGCCGCTGCGGCACCGGCACCGATGCACACAAGCGCTTCGTGTTCCATACCGTGAAGCCGGGCGCCGAAGCGCCGGGCGAGGCACCGCACATCAACGCCATCATCACGATGCGCGGCATGCTCCTGCACGCCTTCACGCGCATCTATTTCAGCGACGAGGCCGAGGCCAATGCCAACGACACGGTGCTGCAGAGCGTGCCGGCGCAGCGCCGCCAGACGCTGATCGCGCAACGCAGCGAGCAAGGCGGCGCGGTGGTCTACCGCTTCGACATCCACATGCAGGGCGCCCACGAGACCGCGTTCTTCGACGTCTGACCACCCTCGGTTCCACGAAGCAAAAAGCCCGCGGGAACGCGGGCTTTTTGTTGGGCGACGGAATCGCTTCTTTTACTTCGCAGTGTGGAAGCGCGATTCAGGCACCGTCTTGAGTTCGCCCGGCAGCGAGCCGATGTAGCTGGCCAGCTGCTTCAACTCGACGTTGGTGAAGTTCTTGGCCTGCCCGCCCATGATCGGGTTGGAACGGCCGACGAGCGGGTGCTGCGACTTGTACGACTTGAGCGCCACCAGCAGGTAGTCGGCGTTCTGGCCGGCCAGCTTGGGGACGGTCCCGTCGTTCGGCGTATTGAAGTTGGCGCCGTGGCACTTGGTGCAGTTGTTGTCCTTGTCGCGCGTGATCAGCGCCTGCACGGTGTCGTTCGGCTGCGAAGCGGTGGCCGCCGGCGGCGCGTCGCCTTCCGACATGCCGAGCGTCGAATAGTAGGCGCCGAGGTCCGCGATGTCTTGCTCGGTGAGCGAATCGGCGATGGCGCGCATCGTCGGATGCTTGCGGTCGCCGCCCTTGTAGGCGGTGAGTGCCGCCACGATGTAGGTCGCGCTCTGGCCCGCAATCTTGGGAACCTTGTAGATCTCGGGGAAGCTGGCCTGGTAGCCGATGATGCCGTGGCAACCCACGCACATGGCCGTCTTCTTGCTACCGTTTTCGGCGTTACCCGTCACCTTCTGGGCATTGGCCGAGACCGTCACGCAAGCGACAGCGAGGGCAAACATCGTGGTCAACAACTTGTTCATTTTGCGCGCACAATCTCGTGGAGAAACAGGATTTCTAATCAACATTTGATTATATGCGGGGGCTCATTGCGGCCCGGCGGCGAGGGCGCAGGCGGCCTCGCGATGCATGTCGAATGTGTCCCTTTCAACCCATTCTGCTTTACCTCATCCAATGAAATTCAAGGGCTCTGACAACTACGTCGCCACGCAAGACCTGATGCTTGCGGTCAACGCGGCCATCACCCTCAAGCGTCCGCTGCTGGTCAAGGGCGAACCCGGTACCGGCAAGACCATGCTCGCCGAGGAAGTGGCCGGCGCGCTGAACCTGCCGCTGTTGCAGTGGCATATCAAGTCGACCACCAAGGCCCAGCAGGGCCTCTACGAATATGACGCGGTGAGCCGCCTGCGCGACTCGCAACTCGGCGACGAGCGCGTGAAGGACATCCACAACTACATCGTCCGCGGCGTGCTGTGGCAGGCCTTCACGGCCGATGCGCCGGTGGCGCTGCTGATCGACGAAATCGACAAGGCCGACATCGAATTCCCCAACGACCTGTTGCGCGAACTCGACCGCATGGAGTTCTATTGCTACGAGACGCACGAACTCGTGCGCGCAAAGCACCGCCCCGTGGTGTTCATCACGTCGAACAACGAGAAGGAATTGCCCGACGCCTTCCTGCGCCGCTGCTTCTTCCATTACATCAAGTTCCCCGACGCGACGACGATGAAGCAGATCATCGACGTGCACTTCCCCGGCCTGAAGCAGGAGCTGCTGACCGCCGCGATGAAAACCTTCTACGACGTGCGCAACCTGCCCGGCCTGAAGAAGAAGCCGTCGACATCGGAACTGCTCGACTGGCTGAAGCTGCTGGTCGCGGAAGACATTCCGGTCGAGGCATTGCAAAGCAAGGACGACAAGGTGGCGGTGCCGCCGCTCGTCGGCGCATTGCTCAAGAACGAACAAGACGTCACGCTGTTCGAAAAGCTCGTCTTCATGCAACGCAACAACCGTTGATTCCGTCGCGCCCATGGCATTTGTAGAGCCCGTCACGCTGTCGGCGCGCGGCATATCGCTCATGCCGCTGTCGCTCTCGCATGAAGAGGGGCTGCGCGCCGCCGCGACCGATGGCGAGCTCTGGAAGATCCGCGTGACCTCGGTGCCCGAGCCGCACGAGACGCGCGGCTACATCGAGACCGCACTGCAGATGCGCGAGGCCGGCAACCGCTTCGCTTTTGCGGTGACCGACGAAGCCACCGGCACGGTGCTCGGCAGCACCAGCTTCCACGACATCCTGCCGGCCGTGAAGCGCGTGGAGATCGGCTACACCTGGTACGCCGGGCGCTGCCAGCGCACGCACGTCAACACCACCTGCAAGCTGCTCATGATGTCGCATGCCTTCGATACCCTCGGCTGCAACGTGGTGGGCTGGCGCACCGACAATTTCAACCACGCATCGCAACGCGCGATCGAGCGCCTCGGCGCCCGCAAGGACGGCGTGATTCGCGGCCACGCGCTGCGGCGCGACGGCACGATCCGCGACACCGTGATGTACAGCCTGCGCTCGGGCGAATGGCCCGAAGTGAAGGCGCAACTGCTTTATCTGCTGGACAAGCCCCGTCCGGCGCAGGAGTGACGCACCATGCTGATCGACTTCTTCTACACACTGCGCTCGGCCAAGCTGCCGGTGTCCGTCAAGGAATACCTGATGCTGCTCGAGGCGCTGCAGGCCGACGTGGTCGGGCCCAATTCCGAAGACGCTTTCAGCCTCGACGACTTCTACTACCTGAGCCGCACCACGCTGGTGAAGGACGAGAAGCACTTCGACAAGTTCGACCGCGCCTTCGCCGCCTACTTCAAGGGCGTGGAGATGTTGGCCGACTTCACCAAGGAAGTGCCGCTCGACTGGTTGCGCAAGACGCTGGAGCGCGAGTTCTCGGCAGAAGAAAAGGCCAAGATCGAGAAGATGGGTTGGGACGAGCTCATGGAGACGCTGAAAAAGCGCTTCGAGGAGCAGAAGGAACGCCACGAAGGCGGCAACAAGTGGATCGGCACCGGCGGCACCTCGCCCTTCGGCCACGGCGGCTACAACCCGCAGGGCGTACGCATCGGCGGCGCCGGCAAGAACAGGAGCGCCGTGAAGGTGTGGGACCAGCGCGCCTACAAGGACTACGACGACTCGCAGGAACTGGGCACGCGCAACATCAAGATGGCGCTGCGCAAGCTGCGCAAGTTCGCGCGCGAAGGCCACGAGGACGAGTTGGATCTCGACGAGACCATCAACCGGACGGCCGCCAACGCGGGCTACCTCGACATCAAGATGCGGCCCGAGCGCCACAACAACGTCAAGGTGCTGCTGCTGATGGACGTGGGCGGCACGATGGACGAGCACATCCAGCGCGTCGAGGAGTTGTTCTCGGCCGTGAAGACCGAGTTCAAGCACATCGAGTTCTACTACTTCCACAACTGCGTCTACGACTTCATGTGGAAGAACAACAAGCGCCGCTTTTCCGAGAAGTTCGCAACCTGGGACATCCTGCGCAAGTACAACAAGGACTACAAGCTCATCTTCGTCGGCGACGCGACCATGAGCCCCTACGAGATTCTGCAGCCGGGCGGCAGCGTCGAATACAACAACGAGGAAGCCGGCGCCGAATGGATCCAGCGGCTGACGCACGCGTTTCCGAAATTCGCCTGGATCAACCCCGAGCCGCAAGGCGTCTGGCAGTACCGCCAGAGCATCGCCGTGATGCAGCAACTGGTGTCCCATCGCATGTTCCCGCTGACGCTGAAAGGCCTGGAAGAGGCAATGCGCCTGCTTTCCAAGTAGATCGATTCGGGGAATGGAACACCCCCGAAGCGCCTGCGGCGCCTCCCCCTCCAGGGCCTCCAGGGGGCGCACCCCGCGGCCCGGCAAAGCCGGTTCCGCGGGTGCCCACGAACAGACTTCGCAGTGCTTGCCCTGGGTTCATGCGTCGCGGGTCACGCGATAGGTGGTCGAAAAACTGATTTGAAGGCGTTCTTCGTCAAGAGATAGCCCGCTCGCGAGTCTCGCGGTTGCGCAAGCATGCTCTGTCAGAATGGGCGAGATGCGCAGGGTGGCTCTGTCTTTTCTCAACGCGCCGGCTCTATTGCCGGCGTTGCTTTTTGCGATCACCCTCCTTCTGCAGGGGTGCAGCCTGCTGCCGAACAAGAAGCAGGATGCGCCAGCCTCGGTATCGAGCCCTGTCTCTGAAACAGACAAGGAAACAGACAAGGAAGCAGGCAGCGGCGATGCCGACAAGCCCGCGAAAAAACCGCACGATGCGTTCAGCCTCGAGGTCAGGGCACCGAAAGAGATACGCGACGACCTGATCCGCCACCTCGAGCTGCAGCGCTACCGCAACATCGACGACCTCGGTGCGGTCGAGCTCTCGCGCCTCATGGTCGCGGCCGAGGCGAATGCGCGCGAGCTGCTGGGCACCCTCGGCTACTTCACGCCAACCATCACGCTCGAACTGCGCGAAACGCCCGATGCGCCGGCCCCGCGCGAGGTGCTGGTGACGGTGGAGCCGGGCGAGGTGACGCGCGTGGCCCAGGTCGAGATCAATTTCAGCGGCGCCGTGGCCGACGATGCCGCCGGCGAGGCGCAGCGCAACGCCGTGCGCTCGGGATGGTCATTGCGGCCGAGCCTGCCGTTCAGCCAGGAGGCATGGGAAAACGCCAAGTCCGCCGGCCTGCGCACGCTGACGGCCAAGCGTTATCCCACTGCCAGCGTGCGAAGCAGTCGCGCCGACATCGACGCCGACAAGGCCCGCGCCCAACTGGGGGTGGGGTACGAATCCGGGCCGGCCTTCCGCTTCGGGCAGATGCTGGTGCGCGGCAACGAGCGCTACGACCCCATCACGGCCCTGCGCATCGCGCGGCTGCCCACGGGCAGCGACTACGACCAGCAGGTGCTGCTCGATGCCCAGCAGCGCCTTGCAAGCAGCGGCTACTACGATTCGGTTTTCCTCACGCTGGACACCGAGGGCACCGACCCACAGGCTGTGCCGGTGATCGCGCAGGTGCGCGACGCGCCGCTGCAGAAGGTCGTGGTCGGCGTCGGCTTCACCACCGACAACGGCGCGCGGCTGAGCCTCGACCACACCCACAACCAGATGCCCCTTCTGGGTTGGCGCGCCGTGTCCAGGCTGGTACTCGCCCAGAAGACGCAATCCCTCGGCACGCAATGGACCGGCGTTCCCGGCGAAGGAGGCTGGCGCTGGTTCACGGGCGCCCAAGTCAAGCGCGATACCTCTGGCGACTACGAGGTCAACAGCGCCCGCGTGCGTGGCGGGATGAGCACCAGCACCGATCACATCGACCGCAGCTATTTCCTGCAATACGACAACGCGCAGAACAAAGGCGTCGGTGCACCGCCGTCGGCCTCGGCGCTGACGCTCAACTGGGGCTGGACGGGACGCTACTTCAACAATCCCGCGCAGCCGACGCGCGGCTACGGCGTCGCGGTCGAAATCGGCGCCGGCTACACGCTGACCGGCGAGCGCCTGCCGTTCCTGCGCAGCTACGGGCGCTGGCTTGGCTACATTCCGCTTGGCACGGCGGATGCCGACGGCAGCGAAGCCCGACGCAGCCGACTCGCCTTGCGCGCCGAGGCCGGCGCCGTCACGGCAAGCGATGCCGCACGCATCCCGACCACGCTCGAATTCCTGACCGGCGGCGACAACACCGTGCGCGGCTATTCCTACCAGCAGATCGGCGTCACCAATTCGCTGGGCCAGACCGTGCAGGGCCGCTACCTCGGCGTGGCCAGCGTCGAATGGCAACGCCCGTTCGTCTATCAGGGGCAACTCACCGACTGGGAGAGCGTCGCGTTCGTGGACGCCGGGTCGGTGGCTGACAAGCCCGGACTGCTCAAGGCGAAATTCGGCGTGGGCGTCGGCGCGCGCTGGAAAAGCCCCGTGGGGCCGGTGCAGATCGACCTGGCCTATGGGGTGGACGTCCACAAGTTCCGGTTGCATCTGCGACTGGGCTTCAATTTCTGAACCGCGATGCAAGACGCAACGCCCTCACCCACCCCATCGGCGCCCTCACCGCCGCCTTCGCTTGCGAAGCCTCCGCGCTCCCGCACGCGGCAGGCGTTGCGCGGTCTCGCCTGGCTTTCGGGTGGCTTGCTGGCGTTGCTGCTGGTGCTCGCGGCCGGCGCATGGTGGTGGATCGGCTCCAGCGAGTCCCTCGCGTTCACGCTGGCCCAGGCCGCGCGCTATTTGCCGGCGGGCCAGACGCTGGAGACCCGTGGGGTCAGCGGCTCGCTGCGTACCGGCGGACACATCGGCTTCCTGCGCTGGCAGAGCGCAACGCTCGCCGTCGAGGTGCACGAGGCGACGATCGGCTGGAGCCTGCAGCCGTTGCTGAGCCGCCAACTCAAGCTCGGCGAAGTGCATGTCGAGCGCGTGTTGGTCGAGCGCATCGGCACGCCGGACGACAAGCCCAAGGAGCCGCTCGAGCAACTGGCGCTGCCCATCGAAATCGACCTGCCGTTCCGCATCGACACGTTGCGCTGGAGCGGCCCGCCTCCGCTGGAAATCGACAAGCTCGCCGGCCACTACCGCTATGCGGCGGACCATCACGCATTGCAGGTCGACAGCATCGACATCGCCGACGGCCACTACAACGGCAAGCTTGATCTGCAAGGCCCGGCGCCGATGGCGATCGAGGTGGAGGTCGAAGGCAAGGTGCGCGCACCGCTGGACAAGGAGCGCAGCATCGACGTGCTCGCGACCGCGAGCGCCAAGGGCACGCTGGCCGGACGCGATGCGCGCCTGGCGGTCGAGGCCCGGCTGAAGCCGGCCGAGCAGGACGCTGACACGCCGATGAATGCCCACCTCACGGCCAACCTCGCGCCGTGGCAGCCGCAACCCGTGGTCGATGCCCGGGCCGACCTGGAGAACGTCGACCTGGCAGGTTTCTGGCCGCAGGCGCCGGCGACGCTGCTCAGCGGCGAAATCGTGGCCGGACCCGACACGACGGCCGGTCCCGATGGCTGGCAAGGCAAGGTCGATCTCCGCAACGCCCGGCCCGGTCCGTGGGACGAAGGCAAACTGCCGGTGGAGCAAGTCGAGGCCAGCGCGAACTTCGACGGAACGAATTGGACCGTGCCGCAGGCCACGATCCACGCTGGTGGCGGCCGCATCAGCGCGGAAGGCCGCTGGAGTCCCGTGCCGGCGCCTTGGCAAGCCAAGGTCACGATGGAAGACGTGCGGCCCGGCCAGTTGCACACGCAGCTTGCAGGCGCGCCGATCGACGGCCGCGCCAGCGTCGAGCAGCGTGGCGAGGCCCTGCTGTTCGACCTGGCCCTGAAAGCCGAAGGGGGCGCCGGCGCAGTCGGCGCGCTGGAAGGCCTGCGCCTCGACCGCGCCGACGCGCAGGGCCAGTGGCAGAACCAGGTGCTGGACCTGCGCACGCTGCGCATCGATGCGTTGCGCGCGCGCCTGGACGGCAAGCTGCAAGTGCGCATCGCCGAGCAGGCCGCCAATGGCAACCTCAAGCTGGCCGTGCCGGGCGGCAGTGCGCAAGTCGAAGGGCGTGTGGCGCCGGCGCAGGGCGCGGCCGAACTCAAGGCCAGCGTCGACGACGCGACCGCGCTGCAGCGATGGATCGAGCAATTGCCCGGATTGGCCGACGCTTTCGCCGGCAACGTCCTGACAGGCAATGCGCGACTCGACGCGCGTTGGCAAGGCGGATGGCAGGCGATTCAGCGGCGACTGCAGGATGTCCAGCAGCCGGCGTCGCGCGGGGCCGAGCCCTCGCTGCAAGCCACGCTCTCCGCGCCGCAGCTGGACATCAAGCGGCTGCCGCCCGGCTCGGGCGCCACGAAGGCGGCCCGGGAAGTCCCGGCCGCGCAGGCCATAGAGACCGCGCAGACCGTCCAGTTGCGCAACCTGCGCGCCGAGTTCGACGGCAGTATCGCGCAGGCAAAACTGTCGTTGCGCGGAGAAGCCGGTATCGGCACGCGCACGATCACGCTCGACACCCTGGCCAACGGCGGCCTGCAGCGCGCCAATCAATGGCAAGCCGCGCTCGACAGCCTGAAGCTTCAAGTGCAGGACCGCGCGAAACCGGGCCCCTGGACGCTGGAGCTGGCCCGCACCGTCAAGGCGACGCTGCGCACGGGCGGCGGCAAGCTCGACCTCGAAGCCTCGGCCGCCGGCGTCACCGTGCGCGGCCCGGTGCCGGGCACGGTGCGGATCGACTGGCAACCTGTGCACTTCCTCCAGCTCGGCGAACCTCCGAAGCGCGTCTATCGCCTGCAATCGCAAGGCAAGCTGCAGGGTTTTCCGATGGCCTGGGCACAGGCGCTCGGCCCCGGTACGCTGTCCGACCTTGGCGTCAGCGGGGACCTGGTCTTCGACGGCGACTGGTACATCAACGCCGGCGACACGCTGCACGCCCATGCCCGGATCGCGCGACAGAGCGGGGACATCCGCGTGCAGGCTGGCGAGGCCGCGCTGGTGCGCCGCATTCGCAGCACCGGCACCGGCACGGCCAGCGAGATCACGAGCGACGTAGCGACAGCCTCCGGCGCGGGCACGCCGGCGGGCCTGCGCAAGGCCGAACTCACTTTCGATGCACAGGGCGATGCCATCAAGACAAACCTGACCTGGGACAGCGAGCGCGCCGGCCAGATCAATGCCGAAGCCAGCACCCGCGTGCAACAGCGCGAGGGCGGCTGGCTCTGGGCCGACGACGCGCCGCTCGCCGGCAGGGTCACGGCGCGCCTGCCCAACCTGGGCGTGTGGTCGATGCTGGCCCCGCCGGGCTGGCGCATCGCAGGCACGCTCGATGCCGATGCCACGCTGTCCGGAAGCCGAGCGGCGCCGCGCTGGAATGGCACGCTGGGCGCCGACAAGCTCGCGCTGCGCGCGCAGGTCGAAGGCCTGGACCTGCGCGACGGCCGCCTGCGCGCCGCGCTGAACGGCGACCGGCTGGAGCTGACCGAATTCACGCTGCAAGGCGGGGCGGCCAGCAGCGCGCGCATTCCCGGCCAGAGCGGCAACATCAGCACCGCCTCCAGCGAGGCCGCGAAAAGCGGCGGCACTGTGTCAGTCACCGGCACGGCAAGCTGGGGCGCCGCAACGCAACCGGGCAGCGGCATCCGCATGAACATGGAAGGCCAGTTGCGCGAGTTGCGCCTGCTGGTTCGCACAGACCGGCAGGTCACCCTGTCGGGCAACGTTCAGGCCCGGCTTGAAGCTGGCGCGATCACGGTGCGTGGCGACCTCAAGACCGACCGCGCCGTCATCATCCTGCCCGACGAAACCGCGCCAAGCCTTGGCAGCGACGTGTTCGTGCACTCCGCCGCGAAGGACCGCGAGACCGAAGCCGCAGCCCTGGCAGCGCGACCAAAGGCCGCCGCCAGCGACGACGACACGCTTCCGGTCGCCGCGCAAACGGCCAAGCCACCCGACATCGCGGTCAATTTCGATCTGGGCAAGGACTTCGCGGTGCAGGGACGCGGCATCACCACGCGCCTCGAAGGCAAGCTCGCCATCCGCAGCGCCGGCATGGGCACGCCGCCGCGCATCACCGGCGAAGTGCGCACCGTGCGCGGCCGGTACCGCGCCTACGGCCAGCAGCTCGACGTGGAAACCGGCATCGCGAGCTTCAGCGGGCCATTCGACAACCCGGGCCTGGACATCCTGGCGATCCGGCCGAACATTTCGCAGCGCGCCGGCGTGCACATCACCGGCACGGCACAGTCGCCGCGCGTGAAGCTCTATTCCGAGCCCGCGCTGACAGACGCAGAGACGCTGTCATGGGTCATGCTGGGCCGCGCCTCGGCAACCACCGGCGGCGAGGCGGTGGTGATGCAGCAGGCGGCACTGGCGCTGCTCGGCAAGCTAGGCGGCAACTCCGCCGGCGGCAACTTCGCCAGCCGCTTCGGCCTCGACGAAATCGGCTTCAAGGGGCCGAGCAGCGGCGGCGACCTGAACGCGTCGGCGATCACGGTGGGCAAACGTCTTTCGAAAGACTTCTACGTGACCTACGAGCGAAGCCTGTCAGGCACGATGGGCACGCTGTACATCTTCTACGACCTGACCCAGCGACTGACCCTGCGCGGCCAGGCTGGGGAGCACAACGGCGGCGACCTCATCTATACCGTCAAGTTCAACTGAAGGTGTGGGTCGCGCGATGTACTGCTCAATTGATGGGAGGAGCGCTTTCTCGGGTGAAGCAACACGCCGAGACTGGTAAAGTCACGGCCGCCCATGTCCTCGTAGTTCAATGGATAGAACGGGGTCCTCCTAAGACTCAGATACAGGTTCGATTCCTGTCGAGGGCACCAACCTTTCATCTGGAAAGCGCGCAGGAATCCCTGCTTAGCTGTGCGTAAGGGGGAAGAAGAAACCACTAAGCGACATGGGTCGCTACAAAGGGGGAACAGGGGGAACACGGCTCCCCCGCCTATCGTTCCCACTCGCCAGCATCGCACGACGCCTCCGAGATGCAAGCTGCTTTTGCAAGGGGGATCGCATGATGGCGGCGGTGGTGCTCTGCGCGCAGGAGAACTTGGCGCTTCCCTACTGGGCCTCGACAGAGGTGATGTCGACCTATCACCGGGGGCAACCGCTGCCAGTGCCGACGGCGTCAGCCCTTGCCAATCGTCGACGCGATTGAAAGCCCCCGACCAGTTGGCACTGTGTCGGGGGTCTACGCGTATCGGGTAACGACGCGCACCGGGCAGGTGCCGCCATTTAATTCCCGATGTCACGCAGAGCCGCAACGACACTGCGCTGGCTGGTCTTCCACCCCTGAAGGAGAAGACCATGAACATCCAACCCCATCCCCGCAGCCGCCCGTTTGCATGGCGCGCCGAACCGGCCGAGCGTCGACCTGAACGCTATCGCGAGCGAGATCCGCGAACTGCACGCGGACGTTATCCACAATGCTATCCACATCGGGCGCCTCTGACCAAGGCAAAGGCAGCCCTGCCGCACGGCAAGTGGCTCACAGCGCATCGAACCCGGGATCGGTCTGTACCTATGGCGCCAACCCAGCGACGCCGACTTCACGGCGCTGGTCGCCGGGGGGCGGCTAGACCTGCAGGGAAGGACGCGCTGACCGTCCTCGGGCAGAAGGAAATCCCCGACACTGCAGAGCAGACGGCAATCGCGGCGAGGGCGTACTTGTGACCGTCCCTGTGAAGTCTGCATGCCCTGCGGGTCAGGGCATGCGGGCCATCCCGCCTGAATGTCTCAGCGCCAAGGAGATGATCGCCGTGCGCATCGCGCCCGACATGCACATGACGGTGGTGGCATCGCCGCCGTACTTCGAGGGGCGATCGAAGCCAGCAGTGCCGCGCGATCAGGTCGAGCACACCTGCATCAACCTGCGCCTGCCGACGCATGGTGGCCTCTACGCCTGGGAATTCGAGAAGGAAGGGGAGTAGGTCAACGCCCATGTCGAGGGACAGTGTGGAGACCTACAACACGCTCTCGCAGATCCTGCATGGGGCGATGTCAGGCTTGGGCATGCCCTACATCGCGAAGGACCTTGCCCAACCGGTCATCGACGAGGGCCGCCTCGTGCCGGTGCTGGAGCGACCTTTCCGGGCTTCCACATCTACTACCCCCAGTCACCAGAATCCCCGCGCTGAAACTGGTGGTGGACGCGCCGCAGGCGGAATTCGAACATGACCTGTAGTTTTATTAGAAGTTCTTGTCGGCCTAGGAGACATTCCACCCTTCTTTCTCTAACCTTTCAGTAGTCTTTCTCCACCCTTTCAGTAGTTTTCAGTGGAACGTCGCTGCGCGAGCCCCGAAACACCCCTTGGCTCACTCGCCCCATCGCATCTGACGCCTTGGGAAGTTGCGATGGGCGAATTTTCAAATTGGAGTGTCCCCATTCTCAATGACTACACTGCGGAGGCCCGCGCCGAAACCTAGAATAGTTGATGCTCACACCTCTACCGCAAGTAGTCCCAGGTGCCCACACTTCCGCGCGACTACAACAACTTACGGGTCTGCGCTTCTTCGCGGCACTCGCAATCGTGGTGTTTCACCTCAAAGGTGTCTTTGGCGTTCCCGCGATTTCGGTGGACTTGGCGCAGGGAGTCACCTTCTTCTTTGTGCTTTCAGGTTTCATCCTCAGCTATGTCTATCCCAAACTACGCAATAGTGCATCGGTAGCTCAATTTTATCGGGCGCGAATCGCTCGTATATGGCCTGTTCATTTGGTGGCCCTAATTCTCGGTTTTATTTTAATTGGCTATGAGTTCGATTTAACAACCCTCGCCCCCAACATTCTTCTAGTGCAAGGCTGGCTGCCTGTCTCTGCAATGTATTTTGGTTACAATTCGCCCTCATGGAGTGTTTCGGCTGAATTGTTTTTCTATCTCGCATTTCCATTGCTGATTGTCAATTGGGATTCGACTTGGCGTTGGAAAATCTCGTGTTGCGTGCTTCTCACAGCGTTCGCTATCTGCCTTGGCGCTATTTGTGAGTTGCCTGAATACGAAAATCTCGAATCAGCATCGTTCAATATTTCCCAGCATGGCCTTGTATACATTGGCCCTCTAGCAAGACTGCTGGAGTTTGTTCTGGGAATTGGAGCAGCGCAAATTTTTCGGCGATGGCAGCCTGTTCTTTCTCTAAGAAATGGCACCTTTGTAGAATTGGGGGCCATCGTGCTTTGCGCTATACCAATGATTATTTCTCCTATTCTCGTCGAGTCTATTGGCAATGCGGCCAAATGGAGCGGAGCGAGGATGTGGCTAACTCACAGTTCTGCGGCACCCACTTTTGCGATCTTGATCTTGGTATTTGGCTGGGGAAAAGGTCTTATCTCGAGATTTTTGGCAATGCGCCTCTTGGTATTTCTTGGAGAAGTTAGCTTTTCGATGTACTTGGTGCATCAGTTGCTGATTATCTACTATCAAGGGCATTCAAATGATTTTGTGCGTATGGGCAATTTCCCTGCGTTGTTTTTTTATTTTACAATTTTGCTGGCCACCTCAATTTTTTTTTGGAGCGTGTTTGAGGTTCCCGCTAGAAGATTTCTGACAGGCCGTAAAGACCCGGTAACCAATGCAAAAAAAAGAGTCGCGCGCGCCCTTTTGGGACCTGGACTTTGCATTCTGATGATCGCCGTCGTCGTCCAGCAAACTTACGCGCCATCCTGGCATGCGCGCCCCATAGGCAACGAAGCGGCACGCGCGCTGACGCCGGGCGATCTGGTTCCGTATATCGGCTCCACGCTTGGGGAATTCCGCCTCCAAGGCCTGAACGTGGAATGTGTCCCAGACGGAATTCAATTGAAGGTGGTTTGGCAGAGCATGCGGGATCAAAAAATGGTCTACTTGAATGGGCTCCATATCGTCGATTTTTCGGGCAAGATACTCTCTCAGGCTGACTATCAGCAGCCAACAGTTCCTGCCTCTATGCCTGCTGGAAAACTCTGGATTGATGAATTGTTTTTGAAGAAAGATCTCTTTTCGGATGCAGCCACTTCAATTGGCCTGGTTCTATACCGAGGGCCGGAGGTGCTTGCTGTGCAAGGCGTAAAGACAGATTGGGGTGGAAAGCGCTTGATCGTTCCCATTCCCAAGTGTGCATTCGTGAGCTAGAAGCACGTTCGATAGGTTCCCGACGCCGCCTCAGCATCCGATCTGGCCAAAACCGGACTTCAACTACTGATTGGCTCGAACTTCCGGCGTAGACGAGCCGCTCTCTGGCGCGGGTTGGTGACGTGCTTTTAGACGGTGCAGGCGTGGCGTCGAACCCAGCCCTCATCGGGGCCACGACGGCCAGCGCATCGTGGTCGGCAGCCAGACCCCTTCACAACAGTGACGAGCGGCGGGCTTTGCAGGTGCTCGAAAAGACCGGCTGCATTCGCGGCATCGTCGCGTCGTCGGCACCTGTTTCACTCGGCCTACGTCGCGCCCGCTGCTGCTGCCTGTCCGGTCGCCGCGCGCGAAAGGGGTGCGACAAAAACGCGGCCTTCTCAAAAATCACGAGCGCAGCGAACTCGGCAACTTGGCAGGGCTAAAACCGATTCATTCGCTGCCGGCCGGCCAGCCGGTCTGCAGCGGCGATATTGAACTTGATGCTGCACACGGCCGTTCTCCGGATCGTCGATTTCAGCGAGCAAATTGGAGAAACTGCTTATCGATTCGCGCCGGGCGAGGATGAAGACGCGGCGCCGGTGGGCTGAACATGGACCCGAAGAAACGATTCGCGATTTCCAGCAGTACCTGATGCACGACTTCGACAACGATGCGGTGTCGCCCGAAACGCTGTGCAGATCGGCTCGTCTGTAGCCGGCGTCAGACGCGTCGGGGGGAACACGTGGGGGAACAGCCCCCGCTTATGTTCCCTATCCCCCTATTAAGTGCGATTTCTGTCGAGGCACCACTAAGGTGTTGATTTTTAAGGAATTCATTCTGAATCGGGACGGCACTGAGACAAAACCGCACCATGCCCAACGTCGAATTCTTCCTCAGGATGCTCCCGCCCAACAAGTGGCGCAACGAGGGCGGCGCGTCGATTTCAAGATGACAACTGCGGAGGCGCTGAAGCGCTACGCGGGCGCGACGCCGTTCCTGAGTCCGCGCGAGGTGCGCAAGGTCGGTCATAGCGCAGGCATCTCGGGCGCCGAGTCGAAGTACGACAAGAGGTGACCCATGACCGATGTCGATTCCCTCCCGCCCTGCCCCTCCGCCTCGACGGCAATCTGGGCTTCACCGCAGATGGAGATCTACGGCACGCAACAATCGCGTGGTTCCTGTTGGGAGCCTCAGTGACACGTCGACGCTGACACCGCAGTTGAACGAGCGGATTCGGGAGGCAAGCCCGGAAGAAGTGAGCGTTTGGCTCCAGAGGCCCGCGGGGTCGACCGCTCAGGCGGCGCCCTGCGCCCCGGGCGCGCAGCGGAACACTCAGGTCGCCCAAGTCGAGCTTTTCTTAAGCCTTCGAATTGTCCGAATTCCTTCCGGCGTCACGGCGAAGACGCGGGCAGGAGGCTGCGACACACGGCCACCCGTTCGCACCACATCCGGTATGTCGCAGGAGATCAAAGAGGCGGCCGCGTAGCCTCGCAACTGGTCGATGAGTGGTTGCTCATCGATCGTCACTGGAAGCCTGGCGTTTGCCAGGCGTATCAGGAGTTCGTATCGCGCCGCGATTGACATGTTCGGACTATTGCGGCGCCTAGTTGCTCATCTTGTGGGCATACGGATCCGATCCAGGTAGGCCATGAGCGGTCCAATGACGCTGACGCCCGCGAATTGCACTCGACGGGGACGTCGACCGCCCGTCCTCACCAAATCACTATCACTTCGGGGAACTCGAAGTACAGCTATCGGCCGGCGGAAAAGGCCCCACGATCGCGGCCTAAGCACAGGAGCAAAGCACGGAGAACGCCGTTCATGGCCCGCGGGAATGAGAGCGCGATGTCAGTGCAACCAAAACTTCCACCGTGAGCGTCTCCCGTCACCGCCGAGAGCCCCTGGGATCGTCGTTACGCCACCGAACCGCCTCGTCATTTCGTCCTCATACATAGAAACCACGCGCGCAGCGTTCGGCGTCCGTCTGGAGTACTGGGCCTGCCAGAATCTGGTCGCAGCAATCAGATCCGCGTCGGACAGTGCTGCAAGGTTCACATGATCCGTTTTTTTCATTGATCGGCACCTTCTCGCTTGGCGGGCAGTTGGAAATGGTGCGGCGTCGGCGGGAAGATTTCTGTCAGAAGAATTCGGAGATTCCTGTATGGCTGTCGCGAGCCGTTGTCTCGCTACTCTTAGCTTTCCTGAACCATGAACCGGGGCCCTTACCACCCCGTCAGACCTGGTGATGCATCGTCGATAGCGAGGAGCGATTCGCCGCGTTGGATCGCATGCGTGCGCCGGGCGTGACGACCGGATTCGACGCGAACGAGGACTGAGCGCTGGTGCGGGCCTCGGGGGACTACTCGGGCTTCTTCACGCAGGCGACCACGGCTTCAAGGTATTCCCGGCGGGCGGCCCTTGAGCTCATTTCTTCGCCAAGTACTCGCGCACCGCTTGAACAGAGTGGCCAACCTGATGTACGGCTGCTCGCAACTCGGCTTCAGTTGCGTTCAGCGCCTTCCTCCACCACTGGATCTCGTGGGGTTCTTCCAGCGAAATCACCTTCGCGTCTTCAGCAGTCTTTTTTGGATCGTCGGGCATGATGCCTCCAAACATCGGGGTTGCCGCGCGCTCGGCGGCCGCGAGGGCACTCAAAGGTCGACCAACTCCTCTCGACGCGACATCCGCAACTCTCTGCATTTTTCTGACAGAAATTTTCCCGCGGACGCCGCATCTTCTTCAACAAATGCCCCCAACCGACTATCCCCCTATGCTCGTGTCGGAGAGGCCCTTCGACCCTTGACCAGCGCGGGTGGCTGTACGAGATCAAGTTCGGCGGCTATCGCCTCGTCGCGGACCTCGGCGGAGCGGTGACGCTGCGCACGAGGAACGGCGCGAACGCCACAAGTTGGTTCCCGGAAATCGTGTCGAGCCTGTCGGAGTTGGAAGGTCGATATGTGGTGGATGGCGAGATCTGCACCATGGATGACCTCGGGCGCAGCACCTTCGAGGTATTGCAAGAGCGCGCGCGGCGCCGGCGCTGGTACGAAGGCGCGCCGCCCGTCGTCTACGCCGTCTTCAAACTCCTGGTCAATTCCGGCGTCGAGATCACTCAGCAGCCCCTGTCAGTACGCAAGTCCGCGCTGGTCAAGCTCGTCGAGCGCGGTTTGCCGGGAATTCTGGTGGTGACCGGCTTCGCAGGCGGTGGCGAAGGGAAATGGCTGTTCAACGGCGCCGTCCAACAGCCGAAGCTCGAGGGCGCCGTGGCGAAGCGGCTGGACGGCGTCTACCGGCCCGGGGTGTGCAGCCCCGACTGGCTGAAGGTCAAGCGCGGGGGCGTGGTGCCCGCGGAGCGGTTCATAACGGGTATGACCCTGGAGCCAGTCCTTCACAAATTTCAGAAGGCTTCAATTTCGCGGTCGGTGGGCCGCTGCAATTGGTGCGGTCAGCCCACTAGCGCCGCGTCCTTGTCTTTGCCCGGTGCTCGCCCCCGATGGCCACTCAAACTGCTCCACTTGTGGCCAGGTCAAACTGCTCCACCTGGCCACCGGTGTTTGAGGCGCTGATTTCGGCGTCGTCGTAGATCGGAGCCTGGCCGGCAGGACGTTTACTTGCTCTCTCGATTCCCGAGGGAGCC
>NZ_JBBKZV010000016.1:0-128840 GCF_037889915.1 Variovorax humicola
AACTTCTCGATCAACGCCACCGTCGCGTGGCGCGACGGCACGCCGCGGGCCACGACCGACGGCGGCGGGCATGACCCGCAGTTCTTCGTGCAGGCGCAGAAGAGTTTCTGAAGAAGGCCAGACATGAAGCAATTCAACAAGACTCCGGCGCTGCGGCCGCTCGCAATGTCACTCGTCTGCATGGGATGCGGATCGGCGTTCGCGCAGATCCCGTCGGGCTTTTCGACGACCTCGCCAAACCTCTCGATCGCGGGTGCCAACACTTCTGCGATCGTCGTCACGCAGCAGGGCACAAACGGTGGGCGCGACGTTGCGCAGTGGGCCACTTTCTCGATCGGCGTCGGCGGGTCGGTGGTGTTCAACCAGCCCGGCCCGAAGAGCGTGATCCTGAATCGCGTTCTGGGTGGCGGCGAGTCCAACATCATGGGCACGCTGCGGTCCAACGGCATCGTCTTCCTGGTGAATCCGAGCGGCGTGACGTTCTCGAAGAACTCGACCGTCAACGTGGGTGGCCTGGTGGCGTCGACATTGGCCATCAGCGACACGGATTTCCTGGCCGGCCAGTACAAGTTCGGTGGCGCCGCGGACAGCACCGGGATCGTGACCAACAGCACCACCATCAATGCCGGCTCCAGGGGCACCGTGGCGCTGATCGGCGCGGAGGTGCACAACGACGGCGTCATCAACGTGGCGCAGGGCTCCATCGGTCTCCTGTCGGGGCGCACGGCCCAGATCGGGATCGACGCGAATGGCGACGGGCTGACGACCTTCGCGGTTTCGGCGGACGCGGCCAAGGCGCTGGTCGAGAACAAGGGGACACTGCAGGCCGATGGCGGGCGCATCCAGCTGGTGGCCGGGGTCGACCTGAACGCGGTGGCGCAGACGGTGGTCAACCAGACCGGCACCGTACGCGCGCAGTCGATGAGCGTGCGCAACGGGGAGATCGTGCTGGACGGCGGCACGCAGACCGTTGCCGTCGGCGGCACGGTCGATGCGACCGGGGCGTCGCCGGGGACCAAGGGCGGCACCATCAACATCAACGGCGGCCCCGTCACGGTGACGGGGGTTGTCGACGCGAGCGGTGCGGCGGGCGGGGGCGCGGTGACAGTCGTCGGCAACACAGTGACCGCGGCAGAAGGCAGCAAGCTCAGGGCCGATGCGCTGGCCACGGGCAATGGCGGCACCATCGACGTGATGGGCGTCGATGGCGCTGGCGAAGGCGCCTTTGGCCACGTCGCAGCACACGGCACGATTTCCGCCAAGGGCGCTGGCGATGGCAACGGCGGTGCGATCACCACCTCGGCTTTCCAGGTGACGATCGGCAGCGATGCAGACATCGCGGCGAGCGGCGCCGGCGGGGGCGCCAACGGAAGCTGGAAGGTATCCGGTCAGGGCGACCTGCTCGTGCATCCCGACACGCAAGCGGTGAATCCCACGATCCTCAGTACCGTGGCGGTGGGCACGGTCGGGCGCGCCTTGGGCCGGGGAACCGACGTGACGCTGGAATCCCAGGCCACTGCCGGCCTCGACTCCCCGGGCTTCGGCGTGACCTTCGCGAACGGCACCAACCTGCTCAAGGATGCCGGCGGCACGGCCACCTTCACCGTCAACTCGAAGCGCAGCATCGTGATGAATGACAACACGAGCATCGTGTCGACCAAGGGCGCGCTGAACGTGAACTTCAACTCAGACTCGGCGGGGACCGCCGATCCTGACGTGATCGGGGCTTTTGGCGAATTGCCGCGGCGTGGCGCCATCGTGCTTGGCAGCCAGGTCGGCCCGGGCACGGACTTCGGCACGCCGGGTCCGGCCATCTCGACCAACGGCGGCAACATCAATTTCTATGGCCAGAGCGATCCGGTGAAGGGACGTGCCGTCAGCGACGTCATCCAGGCGGAAGGCGACGTGGCGACCGGTGCCGGGCGGCTGGCTTCGGGCATCGAACTGAATCGCGCCAACCTCTCGACCTGCACTTCCGGCCAGGACGCCTGCGGCGGCAGCGGCAGCATCAGCATGCGCGGCGAAGGCTATACGCGTGTGGCTTTGGCCGACAACGAGAGCACGTTCATGGAGGGCGGCTTCGGCGTCGCATCCTATGGCAGCACGCTCACCACCGGTGCCGGCGCGATCGACATCACGGGGCGCGGCGGCATCAGTGCCGTGGGCGTGGGCTTCACCTCGTTGTTCAACGGCGAGGGGACCGTGGCATCGACGGTGCGCTCCGGCAGCGGCGACATCAACCTGGTCGGCAGCTCGCGCAGTTGGCTCGCGAACGATCCGGTGGCCGACAGCATCACGGTGGGCCCCGGCATTTCCCTCAACAACACGACTGTCGCCACCGGCAGCAATGTCAGGATCGAAGGAACCGCCAGCGACAACAGTGCGCTGATGCTCAACCAGGACTACCTGCAGCGGATCGCGATACCGCCGCCCGAGGGCAACCCGCCCGCCAGCGGGTTCGCTGGCGTCCAGCTTTTCCGCAGCGACATCTCGGCCGGCGTGGGCAAGACGCTGACCGTAACAGGCCAGGCGGGCAGCCGTGACTTCTTCGCGGTCCTGCAGCCCGGCGAGGCGCCGCCGGTGGTGCAGCAGTTCGGCAACCCGACCGCTGTCACCGTGAACGGCGGCAGCTTGACGGCCGAGAGCGGGACGCTGACGATCAACGGGAAGGATGGCAGCGTCCTGTTGCGCGCCGTGTGCTGCAACGCAACCGGCGAAGACAACCCGCCGGGCCTGTCGCTGAGCACGGCGAGCAGCACCGGCCGCGGCGGCGACATCGACATCACGGGCCGAAACATCCAGATCGCGGGCGGGAACGGCGAAGGCTCCGCACCCCTCGTGGTCGACAGCAGCGGCGCCACGGGGGGCGGCACCGTCAACGTCCATGCCAATGCATTCGGCGACGCGCAAAGCAGCGGCGTGCTGGAAATCGACGACCTGAGTACGCTGCGCGTCAACGCCACCGGCGCGGTGGGCAATGCCGGCAGCATCTTCGCGAAGGGCGACAACACCATCAGGGCTTTCGGCACGTTCGAAGCCAAGGGCGGGGCCAACGGCGGCAACGGCGGCATGATCGAAACCTCGGGCGGCGCTTTCGAGGTCGCAGGCATCCGCGTCGATGCCTCCGCGCCGAAGGGCACGGCGGGTACCTGGCTGGTCGACCCCTACGATGTGACCATCAGCCCAGGCGTGGGCACCGGCACGCTGACGAATGGTGAGTTCACCCCGACGGCCGCGTCATCCATTCAGGATACGGACATCAGCAACGCGCTGAACGGCGGCACCGACGTCACGATCAACACGGGTACCGGCGGCCTTGCGATCGACGGCAACATCTTTCTGAATGGCGCGCAGATCCTCTACACCGGCGCCGGCACGCGCACGTTCACGCTCAATGCCAATCGCAGCATCCTCGGCTTCGGCAGCACCATCGCCTCTGCCGACACTGGCGGCCCACTGAACGTCGTGTTCAATGCCGATGCCAACAACAGCGCGGCAACCACGGGCGGCGGCCAGGTCAACTTCGGAGGGTCGATCTACAGCAACGGCGGCAATGTCACGATGAAGGGCGCGTGGGGCCAGCAAGGGAACTTCAATTGCGCCGTCTGCCTCGACTTCGCGCTGATCGACACGCGCGGCGGCAACCAGTCGATCATCGGCACCAACCTCTACACCGGTGGCACGGATGCCAACCCTGGCGGCAACGTGCAGCTGACAGGCCGTAGCGTGGTGCCGGGAAATGATTTCGCCCAGGTCACCGGCGCGGTCGACATCAACGGCACGATCATCTCCACATCGACCGGAAACGTCGACATCTTCGGCAGCAGCCTTTCCAGCAGCGGCATCGCGCTCTACGCCAACGACAACCCAACGGGCATCTTCACCACCAGCGGCGGCATCAGGCTCACGGGCATCGGCAGCTACACCCCCAACAGCTTTGCCGCGCCCGGCCATGGCGTGGTGGTCGGCGGGGTATTCAACACGACCACGCTTGAAACCGTCGATGGAGACATCGACATCAGCGGGCTGCGGCTGGCGGGCGGCGCCCTGTCGGGCGACGGCGTGCACGTCGGTGCCCGGGGATCGATCACCACCACCGGCGCCGGCAACATCACCATCACCGGCGAATCGCAGGGCAACGGTGCCGGCGTGGCCATCGAGCCGGCGGTACCGAACCCGTTCGCCGAGGGGCCGCCGCTGTTCATCGACGGCGGGCGCGTGACCGGCCACAACGTCGTGGTGCTGCGTGCCGCGAACGACGGCAGCACGGACGCGCTGCAGGTGGGCGCGCAGGTCCCCGGCCCCACCGTGAGCGCGGCGACCGTGCTGAACCTGCGCCCCGGCGGCGTCGACCTGCAAGGCCTGCCCGAGGCCTACGTGGCCACGCCGGTCGACCGCACCACCCTCCCGATGTTCCTGGGCGGCACGGCCGCGCAAGGCTTTGCGGTGGGAGCGGACGATCTCGCGTTGCTGCAAGCGCCGACCATCGTGGCGGGCAGCAATGCGCACGCTGGCGACATCAACGTGGTGGGCCCGTTGCTCCTGGCATCGAACCTCACGCTGCAGAACGGTGGCGGCGGCAACATCAACCTGACCGCGCCGGTGTCGGTGCCGCAACTCGGCCTCATCAGCGGCGGCAACATCACGCAGACCGCCGGCGCGCCGATCACGGCGAACAAGCTGCTGGCGACGTCGAGCGGCGGCAACGTGGTGCTGGACAACACGGCCAACAACGTCAGCGCCGACACGGTAGGCGGCGGCGCCGCGGGCAGTTTCACCTATGTCGATGCCGACAGCGTGGCGATCGGCGCGGTCACGGTCACGGGCTTCGATGCGGCCGGCAACCTTCCACAGCCGTTCGCCGCGACCTCGATGGCGGCTGACCAGGTGCTGGTGCGCACCCTGGCTGGCGACCTCGTCCTGGCCACCAATGTGAGCAGCACCACGTCGGCCGACCTGGTCGCCGCGGCCACCTTCCAGAACGCAGGCAGCTTCACCCTCAGCGGCGCGCCGTGGCGCATCTGGGCCAACTCCTGGGTCGGCGAAACGCGCGGCGGCCTGGCCGGATCCGGGCCGCGGCCCAACTACTACAACTGCGCCTACCTCGGCCTGTGCAAGGTGACGGTGTCGCCGACCGACAACCACTTCGTCTACACGCAGCAACCGACGGCCACTGTGATCATCGACAACGCGTCGCGCCAGGCCGGCACGGACAACCCGCCGTTCACGTTCAGCGTGACAGGGCTCATCCTCGGCGATACCAACGCGGCGTTCAGCGGCAACGCAAGTTCAGCGGCCGACCGCACCAGTCCGGCCGGTCTCTATTCGATCGACGGCATCAATTTCGTATCGCTTGCGGGATATGCGTTCAGCGTCGTGCCGGGCCAATTGACGGTGACGCCGGCACCACCACCGCCACCAGTGGAACCACCACCGCCACCCGCGAGACCACCACTGGCGCCGGTCGTCATACGGCGGACGGACTTCACGGCGCTGCCCAAGCCGGACGTGCTGCGCGAGGAACCCACCACGTATGTCTACGACCGCAACCTCGGCCAGGCGCCGATCTGCCTGGCCACCGGCCCGCTCGACGCCGACCGTGCGGAACAGGGCGGCGACATGCTCGCACGCGAATGGTCACGCGTGCGCTCGCGGCCCAACTTGCTGAACTGCGTCAGCACGGAGCGGCGCAACGGCTGCGCGGATTTCTAGACTCGTCCAGCGCGCACCTCGAGCGCGCGCTGCAGGTCGCCTGTGTACGTGCGCAACCCCTGGTGCTCCAGACGCGAATGCGTGTCCGCGAACACGCTGCCGCCGATCGATTGCCAGCGCCGACAGAACGCATAGTCCTCGGTCAGGTAGCGCCCGTTGCCGGGCTCGGCCATCACGTCGAAGAAGCGGTAGTGCGGCCAATCGGCGGCGCGCGTGTCGAGCGAACGGTCGGGCGTGTAGCGCAGTTCCGGCATGGCCGCGGCCAGCCGCGTGAACACCGAGCGCTCGATCAGCATGAAGCCCGTGGGCGCATCCAGCACCTCGACAAAGCCATCCGCATCGACCGTGCGGGCCTGCGCCAAGGCGTTGAGCGGGAACTGCGCGTGCGTCGCTTCGAAGTCGGCGCGCGTGCTGCCCGCGGGCAACGGCGCCTGCAGGCCGTCCACAGGCCATCCATCGGTCTTGAAGGGATAGATGCCGGCCACCACCTCGCGGCCGGCCCTCAGCAGGCGCAATGCAGCCTCGGGCTCGAAGCCGATGTCGGCGTCGATCCAGAACAGATGCGTCCATCGCGTGTCGGCCATGAACTCGGCCACCAGCCTGTTGCGCGCCCGCGTGACCAGGCTGTCGCCGTCGAGAAAGCGCGTCTGCATCGAGAAGCCATGGGTCCACGCCAGGTTGCCCAGCCCGAGCAGGCTGCGCACGTAGATCGACGTGAGCATGCCGCCGTAGTTGGGCGTGGCGATGAAGGGGCGGATGCCTTGGAGTGCGTTCAGGGGGAGCATGCGCCGATCATGCCGACACCGCGACCCGCCGCGTCGACAACAGCGCGCGCAGCTTCGCCGGCGCCACCGGCTTGGTCAGCAGCAAGACGCCTTCCTGGCGCAGGCGCTGCAGCACGTCGGGGCCGGTGGCGCCGGAGATCAGCACGGCCAAGGCTCTGGGCTGCAGGTTGCGGGCGCTGCGGATCACGGTCATGCCGTCGTCGTCGCCGGCCAGTTGCAGGTCGCACAGGATGGCGTCGAACGGGTTGCCGGGCTTGGCCAACAGCGCTTGCGCCTCGGCCGCGGTGGCCACGCAGTCGACGACGCAGCCCCATTGCGACAACAGCGTGCGGCTGCCGTCGAGGATGACCGGGTCGTCGTCCAGCACCAGGCAGTGCAGGCCGGCGAGCGGCGCCGGCGGCTGCGCCTCGGGTACGCGCACCGGCACGGCGACGGCTTCGGCACGCGGCAGCTTGAGCGAGAAGGTGCTGCCGGCCTGCAGGGCGGAGCGCAGCGAGATGCGGGTGCCGAGCAACGCGGCGATGCGCGCGCAAATCGCCAGGCCCAGGCCGAAGCCCTGGCGCCGGTCGCGCTCGGTGTTGGCCACCTGGTAGAACTCCTCGAAGATGCGCGCCTGGTGGATCGGCGCAATGCCCACGCCGTTGTCGCGCACCTCGATGGCAACGCGCTCGCCGCGGCGGCGCGCGACGACCATGACGGTCCGCTCGGGCGCATGCCGGATCGCGTTCGCGACGAGGTTGCCGAGCACGCGCATGAGCAAGGCCGGGTCGCTGCGCACGGCCAGTCCGCGCGGCTTCCAGATCAGCCGCACGTGCGCCTCGGCGGCCTGCGCCGCGTGCTGTGCCGCCAACTGGTCGAACAGCGCCTCCAGCGGCACCGTGGCCATGCTCGGCGTCAACACCTGCGCGTCGAGCCGCGAGATCTCGAGCAAGTCGTCCAGCAGCACGCCCATGAAGCCGGTGCTCTCCTGCAGCCGTTGGATGGCGGGGCGCTGGGAGGCGGTTGCCGTCGGCATCAGGCCGTCGATGAACAGGCCCATGGCATGCAGCGGCTGGCGCAGGTCGTGGCTGGCCGCTGCCAGGAAGCGGGCGCGGGACAGCGCGGCCTGCTCGGCTTCGGCCATGCGCTCCAACGCGACCGAAGTGGCCTCGCGCACGCGTTCCTCGCTGATCTGCTGGTTGCGCTGCAATCGTTCGGCAAGGCGGTTGATGTCATGTGCCAGCCACGCCAGTTCATGCCCGCGCGTGGGCGACTCCTTGCTGCCGACGACTTCGCAGCGCGCGTCGAATTGCCCGGCTTCCAGCTGCGCCACCGTGCGCGAGATGCGGCGCAGCGGGCGCGTCACGGTGCGCGCCATGTGGCGCACCGCGGCCCATGCCAGCAGCAAGGTCAGCAGTGCGATGCCGATGCCTGTCATGAGCGAAATAATCCGTTCCCGCGTGTAGGCGGTGGTGTCGCGGAAGGCCTGCACCAATCCGATCGGGGCCTGCCCGGCCGTGGTCGCGCCTGCGGGCGAGAAGGCCGCGGCCCGCGATGCTTCGCGCAGGGTGACGGGCGCGGTATAGACGCGCAATTGATCGACCGCAGCCGTGTTGCGCCCGGCACTGACGTAGACGCCGGCGCTGTTGCTGATCTCGATGCGCGTGACCTGGCCGCCGCGCAGTGCGGCGTTGGCGACGTTCTGCAGCGCCGGCATGTCGCCCGCGTAAAGGCTCAGGTCCGACATCGCGGCCACTTGCAGTGCCACGGCCTGGCCGTCGGCATTGAAGGCGGCGTCGAGCGCCGAGAGCCGGCTCTGCGTGAACCAGGTGGTGAGTGCCAGCGCGGCGACGGCGCAAGGCACCAGGCCCAGCCGCAGCAAGTCGTGCTGCAGGTTGCCGCGCACCTCCAGCGGCGTGCGCTGTTGCTGCAACGTCGCGGATACGGTGTTGTTCGCCGCGGCGCGGGCGGCCCGGGCGGGGCTGCGGGCCATCATCGAACCGCCAGGACACGTTCGGTCAGCTCGCGCTCGTCGGGCAGGCGCAGGCCCAGCGCCCGCGCAACGGTGGTGTTGACCCGCACCGTGGCCGGCGTGGCAGGTTCGACCAGCGCGGCGCCGCTGCCGCCGCCTGCTGCCACCTTGTTGCCCAGGGCGCGTGCCTGCTTGGCGAGCAGGGTGGGTGTCGATACCGCGGCCGCAAGGCCGCCGGAGCGCACCAGTCCATCGCTCGCGCCGAACACCGGCACGCCGGCCGTCGCGGCAGCGCGCAACACGGCGAGCGTGGCGGCCTGGTCGTTGCCGATCAGGTCGGGCAGTACCAGCAGTGCGTCGCTCTTCGGCAGCAGCGCCTTGATTGCTCCGGCGACCGAGCGTGCATCGGGCGCGTATTCGATCTGCAGGTCCCATCCCGGCGCGGCCCGTTGCACTTCGCGCAGCAAGGGGTCCGATTCGCTCGTGGCGACCATGCCCAGCCGGCGCTTGCGCGGCAGCACCGCGTCCACCAGTGCGATCTGGTCGGCCATGGCCGGGTCGCGCAACAACACGCCGACGCGGCGGTCGATCCGGCGCAGCGCAGGATGGCCCTTGAGGCCTTCATAGTCGAGGCGGCTCAGCATCGCGAGCACCAGCGGTTCAGTGCCGGGCCGGTCCAGCGCGGCCTTTGCGGCATCGAGGCCCACCGCGACGCAGATCGAATCGACCAGGCCGCTGCTGCTGCCATTGGCGTTGGCGTTGCTTCGCGCGCCGCGCGTGCGCACGCCGGCGAGCATCCGGTCGTCTTCCGCACTCGCGGACACGTCGGAGCTCGCGGCCGCGATGGCGACGGCCTCCGCGCCCACGCGCTCGAGCGCGAACCGGCCGCCCGGTTCTTGCGAGTCCTTCAACTGCCGCACAAACTCCGTGTGTGCCGGCAAGTCATCCGCCTGCAATACCGTGATCCCCATTGCGCGCGCCCGCATCGCGGGCAGCGAAGCCAAGGCCAGGCACAGCAACGTGAGCCATACCTTGCAACCGGCCGCGGTAATGGGTTTGGGGAACATGAACTGCACAGCAGTGGTAGTTAAACCCAATGTAAGGAGCGCACTGCGGTTGCGCGATAAGGCAGAGGAGTTATGTCTGCAAGCCCCAAGTTGGGCACCCTGCGGCAGCTTGAAGAAGCATCGGCCAATGGACCTATGGCCAACGCACTAGGGCACGCAAACCCCCTGTATCTGGTCAGCGCGTGGTCAGTCGACGTCAGTGGTCGGCGGCGCTTGCCAGGGCTGCAAGCTGCGCCGCGATGGCCTGCCGCAGCACGCGCGGCGACACCGGCTTGTAGAGCACCGCGACGCCCGCGCTGGCCACCTCGCGCAGCCGGTCGGGCTTGGTCTCGCCGGTCACCAGCAGGCGGGCTGTGCCCACGCCGATGCCGCGTGGATGTCGTTCCAACGCCGCCAGCACATCGAGTCCGTTGTCGCCCTCGCGCAGCAGCAGGTCGCTCACCACCACGTCGGGCGGGCGGTCCCAGTGGTCGGCCAGCGCCAGCGCTTCGTCGCGGCTTTGCGCGGCCATCACGTCGGCGCCCCAGTTCGACAGCACCACCTGCAGGCCTTCGAGGATGGTGCGCTCGTCGTCGATCACCAGCACGCGTACGCCGGCCAGGCTGCTTTCGTTTTCAGGAGTGGTGCCGCCGCTGATCACCGGGGCAGTCGCCTCGGCCGGCAATGCCGAGCGGACCATCACGCGCACGATGGTGCCGCGCCGCGGCACCGAGCTGAGTTCGACGCGCGTGTTGAGCAGAGTCGCCAGGCGTTGTACGGTGGCGAGCCCCAGCCCCATGCCGCGCGCGCCGGCGCTGCGTTGCGGCGCGATTTGAAAGAACTCCTCGAACACCCGCTTCTGGTGTTGCAGCGCGATGCCGACGCCGGTATCGCACACATCGATGCGCACGCCCTTGCCGCGTCGCCGCGCGCCGATCAGCACGCCACCCTCGACCGTATGGCGCAGCGAGTTCGACACCAGGTTGTTCAGGATGCGCGACAGCATCACGTAGTCACTGCGCACCCAGAGGTCGGTCTTGCGCACCACCAGCCGCAGGTTCTGCTGCTCGGCCACGGCGCGGAAGTTGCGGCTGATTTCATCGAACAGGCGGTCCAGCGGGAAGTCGATCCACTGCGGCTGCAGCACGCCCGCATCGAGTTGCGACAGGTTCAGCAGTTCCGAGAAAAGCCGATCGAGCGAATCCACGCATTCCTTGATGTGGCCGATGCGTTGCAGCTTCAGCGGGTCGGTCTCGCCGCTCGAAAGCCCGTCGGAGAACAACGTGAGCGCATGGAGCGGCTGGCGCAAGTCGTGGCTCGCGGCGGCCAGCAGCCGGGTCTTGGCCTGGCTCGCGACTTCGAGTTGCTGGTTCTTGCTGGCCAGTTCTGCCGTGGCCTGGAGGATGCGGCTTTGCAGCAGCCGCTGGCTCTCGACCAGGGCGCGCGCGGCCTGGTTGAAGCCGTGCTGCAGCCGTCGCACTTCGGTCGTGCCCGTGACCTGGACGCTGGCATCCTTGCCGGCGCCCAGTCGGTCCACCGCCTCGCCGAGTTCACGGATCGGCGCACTGATCCGCCGCGCGGCCCACCAAGCCGCCAGCCCGACGCCGATCAGGCTCGCCGCAAGCACCACGAACACGTTGAACCACACGCTGTTCTTGGCCTTCTGCACCGCGTCGAGGCTGATCTCCACCATCACCTTGCCGGTGGGGCTGCCGTCGTCGCTGACGACAGGGGCCACGACCTGCAGGCCTTCCGCCTTGCCCGACTCGGGGCTCGCCGCGTCGGCCACGATCTCGCCGTCGTGGGTCCAGATCTGCACGCGCTGCACCTGCGGCTGCGCGCTGCCGGACTGCGCGGCACGCAACAGGGCACGCCGGTCCATGCGCGCCAGCGGCGTCTGCGCCATGGCCGCCACCTGCAGCGCGACCGTCTGGCCATTGGCCCGCATCAGGTTGTTGACGCTGCCAAGATGCTGCCGGGTCAGCACCGCGATGGCGCCCATCGTGGCGACAATGGCCGGCAGCAAAGCCAGCAAAACCAGTTGCTGCGCCAGCGAAAACCGGGTGAGCATCCGGAGCGCCCGGGCGGGAAGGGCGGGCGAAGGAGAAGGAGCTGCAGCGTCAGGTGTCATCAACTGTTGCAGGTGTCAGGGGATAGTGAAAAACGTCACGAAGTGCTGACCCGGATGGTATTTAATTGTGGTCCCCGCCCTCCCCATTTGACCAGCCCCATGGGTCGGGCCCCTCTGCCGCTCCAACCATCGACCCTTTCATCGCCTCGGTCCGAAGACAGATGCAGGTTTCAATCGTTCGCCACATCGTGCCGATGGTCGCCCATCGCCAGGCCAGTTGGAGGCGCGTGGTCCTCGCCGCCGCGATGGCGTTCTGCCTCGGGTTGCTTGCGGCGGCGCGGCCCGCGTCGGCCGACGGCGCCACCAGCCCGACGGCGCCGGTGCGCTTCGGCATTCTGCCCCTTGGCGGCGCTTTCGAGTCGCGCAATGACTGGGAGCCGCTGCTGGCCGACATGAGCCGTGCGCTGGGCCGGCCGGTGTCGGTGCTGTCGGTCACCTCGTATGAAGCGCTGGAGCGCGCCATAGAGCGCGACGAGGTCGACATGGCTTTCCTGTCCGGCAAGATGGCGCTGGATACCGTCACCCAGCGGCGCATGAAGGTTGTCGCGCAGGTCACGCGCCATGATGGCCTGCCCGGCTACCGCGCAACACTGCTTACGCGCAAGGTTGGCGCGCCGACCACGTTGAAAGAGGTGCTCGACGATCCCGGTCGCTGGCGGCTGGCGCGCGGCGAGAGCCGATCGGTGTCGGGCTTCATCGTGCCGCAGCTTCAACTGTTCTTGCCGAACAAGATCGAGATGGAGACGCGCTTCAGGAGCGAGGTGGTCGGAACGCACCAGACCACCGCGCTCGCGGTCGCCAACGGCGAGGCTGACGTCGCGACCAACAACACCGCCGACTTCGAGCGCTTTACCCAGCAATTCCCGGCCGAGGCGCAGCGCTTGCAGACCGTGTGGCAGTCCGACCTGATCCCGCATGCGCAGATCGTCGTGCGGCGCGAGTACCCGGCAGAGTTCCAGCGCAAGGTCCAGGCGTTCCTCACCCAATACGGCAAGGCGAAAGGCCCGGCTGGCGACAGCGAGCGCGCTACGCTGAAGTCGCTGCATGACCTGGCGGGCTTCCTGGCGGCCGACAATGCGTCGCTGCTGCCCGCGGCCCGGCTGGCCTATCAACTGGCAAAGCAGAACGCGCTGACCGCGCAGTGGGTGAACGAGGCGGCAAAGCAGGCGCGGTTGCAGCGCATCGAGAGCGGGTATGCGCAGCAGTTGGCGGTATTGAAGGAACAGTGACCCGCCTCGCCTCGCGGCACTCCCATCGCCGAAACACAAGCTCCAAGGCAATCGCAAATGACTGATCAATCGACTTTCCGCTATGTCACCTACATCCGCAGCACGCCGTCGGCGTTGTGGCTGGCGCTCACCAGTCCGGAATTCACACGGCAGTACTGGTTCGGCATGGACGTCGTGTGCGACTGGAAGCTCGGTTCGCCCTGGCAATTGCGATTTGACGATGGCCGCATCGCGGACACCGGCGAAATCCTCGAGGTCGATCCGCCCAGGCGCCTCGTCATCCGGTGGCGCAACGAGTTCCGGCCCGAGATGAAAGCCGAGGGCTACTCGCGCTGCACGATGGAACTGGAGCCGATGGACGACGGCACGGTGAAGCTGACCATCACCCACGGCATCCAGCGTGCCGGCTCTGCTTTCATCGAGGCCGTGTCGGACGGCTGGCCGCGCATCCTGTCGAACCTGAAGTCGCTGCTGGAGACCGGGAAGTCGGCGTTGGCCAGCAAGTAGGCGCCATCGGCTGGACTTGGCGCTGAAAGTTGGCAATGGCCTGGAGGCAAGGCGGAGCGCTACCGCGTGGAACAGAACCGCGCAAGACCGATAGGGTCCATGCGGCAATGGGTGCTCGATGGCCCGCCGCGTGGCGAGCAGAGGCGCAGGCCCTTTTCGTAGTCGAGACGCCCCGTTGTAATAAGGGCACGACGGCGACCTTCGGATTCGGCAGTAAGTCACGGGATCTTTCATCGCACGCGAATGTCTGTCCGCATGGCGCCGGTGTCAGTGTGCGCTCGCATACACTGCGGTCGGTCTTGCGACCCGTCGCGTTTCTGCTCTCTCCCTGTGCGACGTGCGCGCAAGCGCTTGACCCGGCTTCGTGCCGGGTTTTTTTATCGAGCCATTCGAGCGTCGGAGCTCCGATCTCCCAGCCCGAGGGCTCGCCGTCGCACGTCCAGGGTTACGCCGGATTCAATCTCAACGGAAGCTTCTGACATTTCATGGCCATCGGTGAATCCTCTCGCGCAGTCGTCAAAGCGGTCGAGGCGACGACCTTGCCGCGACGGCGAACTCGCGGCAGTGCGCCGCGACGTCGCCCCGTGGCGCCCGGTGCGACAAGCAATCCTGCGACGCCTGCTCCTGCATCCCGGTCTCTTCGCAGGAACTGGCGGGCGACGCTGGTCGGCGCCTTGATCGGCTTTCTGATCGTTCTGATGCTCGTCATGAAGTGGCTCCTCGATTTCCAGGTCGCTGCCGCGGCAAAGCGGCACGAGGAAGAGATGGCCGCTCGTGCAGCAGCGGCGCATTGCTTTGAACTGGGGCCGCATCGCGCGGCAGAAGCTTGCCGGGCAGGCGAGAGGATCGACGACCTGTCCGCCCGGTGAAGCGCGGGCTTGCGGCACGGGCTGCCTGAAGGGGGGCAGCACGGCAGGTCGGGTCAAGCCAGGCGAGGCCAGGTCAGGTCAACGGTAATACACCTCCACCCGCCCCTTCAGCTTGATCAGTAGCGGCTTCCCCTTGCGATCGAGCGCGCGCCCGGCGGCTACCTTGATCCAGCCTTCGCTGACGCAATATTCCTCTACGTCGAGTCGCTCCTTGTCGTTGAAGCGGACACCGATGTCACGCTCGAACACGGCGGCGACGTGGTGCGGGCTGCGCGGGTCGATGGAAAGGTGGTCGGGAAGCGGTGGCGGAGTTTGAGCGTCTTCAGTCATGTACACGGATCCTTGATGGGTCCGCTATTTTCGACTACGGGTCGCTGCGAGGCAGCCGTCGACACGCTGAAGCCGGCGGTGGTCTACGAGGTGCTGCGCAGGGAAGGCCCATCCACGGGGGCGCGCACCAGCTTGCTGAGGTCGTAGGGCCGCAGGCATGCCGCCGCCTCTTCCACTGGGCAGTACAGCCAGTCATCGAGCCATCCTTCGCGCAGGAACACCGCACGGCGCTCGCCCGGTTTCTCCTCCGACGGCAATGTGAGCAGCGCGAAGCTCTCCACGCATTCGCCTTCGGGCGAGCGCCAGCCGTTCCAGAGTCCTGCGAGAGCGAGTGGTTGGCCGTCGGCACGCGTCACGCGCACCATGCGTTGGTCGTTCTCGCCCCGACGGTAGAGCGCGTCGGCCAGCACGATACAGCGGTGGCCCCGCTTCCAGGGCTGCAGGAAATCGCGTTCAGCGGCGGCCGATTCGCCACGCGCCTCGAAGGTGGCGGGGTAGTCCCGGTTGTTGGCGAACAGCGGAATGAGCCCCCACCGGCCTTGCGCCGCCTCGTAGCGCGAATCGGGCGACGCACCGCCCCGGTCACCGCGCGGGCGACGCACGAACAAGCCCCGATCGCCCGGCCGAACAAATGGTGCAGGTGCAGCACAGGCCAGTTGGAATCGCTGCTGGTAATGGCGCAGATCTAGCGCGGACTCGTAGACGATCGTCATGTGGTGGGTCGGAGGGGATTCCGGCTCGCGGGTGTGTGAGAGTGTCGCGATTCCGATTTTTACCGAGCCAGGTCGTGCCCGAACCGTCATTGATGCACACAATCCCATACTTTTTGCAGGTGGGCGGTGCACGGCAAGCGGCTTGCGAGAACAAAAGTTCTCCATTCGGTGGAGCAGTTCAAGCGGGCCGCCCGCAAGGTGGCGATGGCGCGCTCAACCAGCGGCTGGACGCTGACCGGCGCGCAAGGCATTCGCAGATCGAGACGGTCGAGCGCTCGATCACGATCGTCATTGCGTCAGATTGTTGATTTGGCAAAGCTTTGTAGCTACTCTTGCCCCGCGCGTTGAATTCTCGCGACGGGTCCAAAACCGACGCCATGCGGCAATTCGCATCGTGCATTGGAGGTTCCGATGATGGCGCGAATCCGGATCCAGCGATGTGTTCTTGCGGCCTGCGTTTGCATCCTCGCCTTGGCGGGCGGGCCTGTAGCCGAGGCGCAGGTTCTGCGATGGTCGAGCCAGGGTGACTTGCAGACACTCGACCCGTATTCGCAGAACGAGCAACTGACCAACTCCATCAATGGCCAAGTCTATGAGACGCTCGTCGGGCGCGACAGGCAATTGAATCTGGTGCCGTCGCTCGCGCTGGACTGGCAACAAGTGAGCCCCACGCTCTGGCAGATGCACCTCAGACCCGGCGTGAAGTTTCACGGTGGGCAGCCCTTCACGGCGGACGACGTCGTTTTTTCCGTCGAACGTGCGAAGGATCCTGCATCGGGCATCCGCGTCTACGCCTCCGCGCTTGGCCAGGTGCGCAAGATCGATGCCCTGACGGTGGAATTCGCACTGGCGCAAGTCAACCCCATATTCCTGGAGCATGCGGCCCTGGTCCAGATGATGAGCAAGTCCTGGTGTGAAGAGCATGATGCGGTGAAGCCCCAGGACTTCAAGGGCAAGGATGTCCGCTATACGACCTTCAATGCGAACGGCACCGGGCCCTACATGCTGGTGTCACGCGAGCCCGATGTGAAGACGGTGTTCAAGCGAAACCCGAACTGGTGGGGGCGCTTCGAAGGCAACGTTCGGGACGTGATCTACACGCCCATCAAGAATGACGCCACGCGCGATGCCGCGCTCTTGTCAGGAGAACTTGATCTGGTGCAAGACCCCGCGCCCCAGGATCTGGACAGGATGCGCTCGACCACCGGGGTGAAGGTGCTCGACGGCGCGGAAAACCGAGTGCTTTTCATTGGCATGGACCAGGCCAGGGACGAACTTCTCTACAGCTCCGTCAAGGGCCGCAATCCGTTCAAGGACGTCCGTGTCCGCCGGGCTCTCTATCACGCGATCGACATCGAGACGCTGCGTACGTCCATCATGCGGGGGCAAGCCATTCCGACCGGGGTGCTGTCCCCCTCGCCCCTTGGCGTTTTCAACGATCCGGAGTTCGAGCGTCGTCTTGCGTTCGATCTGGCCAAGGCGCGAGCCCTGATGGCAGAGGCGGGCTACCCGGATGGATTCGCGGTGACGCTCGACTGCCCGAACAACCGGTACATCAACGACGAGAAGATCTGTCTCGCGCTGGCCGCCATGTGGGCCCGGATCGGAGTGAAGGTGAACGTCAACGCGCAGCCGCGTGCGTTGTTTTTTCCAAAGGCCGAGAAGCTCGACGTGTCGATGTACCTGCTGGGGTGGGGCGGGGCGATCACCGATGAAGAGGTGACCTTGACGCCAGTGCTGCGCTCGCGGGGCGCCAATGGGGTGGGCTATTTCAACTGGGGAGACTACAAGAACCCGAAGCTCGACGAACTCGCCGCCGCTTCATCTGTCGAGCCGGATCCTGGCAAGCGGGCAGCCCTGATCAAGGCGGCGTTGCGCGAACACGGCGAGCAGGTCCATCACATCCCGCTGCATCGCCAGGTCATTCCCTGGGCGATGCGAAGCAATGTCGAGGCGGTGCACCGTCCAGACAACTGGCTGGAGTGGCGCTGGATCAGTGTCAAGTGAGGCGCGCGGCGCTCGACCGCGTCGTCCGGTACCTCAATGGCCGCGGACTACGGCGGCGGGGGGTGCAGTGGAAACAACCGTCACTTGCGCCTCACCCGCCCGCGCCTTCCCCGGCTTGATTTGCCGGCGCCTTTTTGCGGGGACGCCAGACGATTTCGGGGTCCATGAAGGACGGGCATCCGATGAGGCGGTCTCGTTCTTCTGATGCCTTGGCGGAATCAGAAAGAATTCCGCAGGATCGGGGGGGCGCCCAGGCGCGGGATTGGCCGCGCCCTGTGCCGGAGCGCCGCTGAGGGCTGCAGAGGAGCCGGCTGCCGCTTGCGCCGCACTCTTTCGTCGCGCCGAGGCAAAGTTGCCGAGCCTTTCGCGCAAGCCCTTGGCTGCCGGGCCCTGCGCAGTGACCCAGGCAACCGCAGCCGTCAATTGGGCCGCCGCGACAGACGTGCCGGCCAGGCTCTTTTGGGACCCGGTAAAGAATCCTTCGCCATCGCGCTCGCCGGCGCCGTAGGCGTCCGGCCCCCGTCGCATGACCTGGCGCGCATTGCGATCCGAAGGATTGCCCTCGAGGCCCGCGGACGAGTACGGGCTCGCGACATAAGCCGCACTCCCGTGCTTCGTCTCGTCTGCAGCACCCACCACGAACGTGTGCCTGCCGTTGGCCAGCGTTCCCAGCGATCCGCGCGAGTTGAAGTCCTGGCCGTTGCTCACGAACCCGTACTGCGGCCTGAAACCCGCCAACTCTCCGGGCAAGTCGCGCCGCTCTATCCACGCGTCGATCGTCAGTGGTCGGTCGCAGTTGTTGGTCACCGTCAGCTGCCACCGGCCGGCGGGCGCGGACGCCGTGCGCCCCGAATCACGCGTGTGCCCGATCGCGACCAGGACCATACCGCCGTTGCCGTTGGGTATTCTTCGCGCTCCCGTGGCGTTGACCACCACCGCGACCGCGTCGCCGTTGATCGACACTTTGCCGTCCTTGCCCGGCGCAACGCCGTGTGAACTCAGGCCTCCCGGGCCCTCGAGCGTGACGTTCAGGCCCAGATTCTTCTGCGCTGGCGCCAGCTCTGGCATCCATAGCTCCACGAAACTCTCGGTGGTGTCCTGAACATCGATGTCCCAGGCCAACGAGGCAGCGGATGCGGTCGACGCGATGATGCCGCCTGAGGCATCGAGAGTGAAACGCGCATGGCAGGATTTCGGCACGCCCGTGCCGTCGTCAACGACTCTCGCCCCATTGCCTGCGGCCACCACAAGGGTCAGCCGGTCCTTGTACTTCGCATTCGTCGCCAGTTCATCCATCGCGCGCTCCAGGATGGAACTGCCGTCATGGGGTCCGGCGAACGCGCCGAGGCTGAGATTGATGACGATCCTTGCATCGTCGTCTTCGCTCGCATGATCGAGGATGTACTGGATGCCATCGAGTACATACGCGGCTGCCCAGCGTCCACTCGTGTCCCGGAGCGCCGCGTCGGGCAATTGCACATAGATCACGGCGGGTCGGCTGTCTTCGCCGAGCGGGCTGTCGTTGGCCGGGTTTCGCAAGTCGGAAAGGATTGTGCCGAGCACGTGGGTTCCATGCGACCAATCGGAGTCCGCGGGAGTCGCATGCTGCAACTGGCTGTACAGGCTTCTCTCTTCGGCGATCCTTCGCCGGTCGTCGGCGCCCGTCGAACTGTCCAGATCGTCCAGGAGGGAGGCGATGTTGTCGAGCGCGGTCTTTCCCAGTTGGCGACCGTAGCCAGCTTCGGGGACGGCCTCCCAGCGTGGGTCCGCGGCGGACGGGCCTCCCTGGTCCCAGAACAAATCGATGCGGGATTTCGTGCCGGCGCAAAAAGCCCGGTTCGCAAACCCACACGCGCCATCGATCACGCCGACCACCAGCTTCTGGGGGCATCGTGCGTGACGGGGGCCGGACGACGCAGGTGCAGGTGCAGGTGCAGCGGCTGATCGTTGCGCGCCGACCGGCCACATGCCTGGCTCTGCCAATACGAAGTCGGCGATCTCGTTGAGCGCCTCAAGTGCTTCTGCAGTCGCCCTTATCCGCCCTGAGAAGAACCGCGTGCCTTCGATCAAACGTGCTTCCAGCAGCTGGTTGGCGACGAGGTCGGCGAAGTCACACTTTTCATGAAGTTCGCCGACGCAGCGAAGCATGCCTTCGCTCCAGATTGCGGCCGCGATGTATCGATACCTCGTTTCACGGGCCCAGACGAGGTAAGGGTCGAGCGCACGTGTCGGCGTCATTGGATAGCCTCTGCCTTGCCCTTTGGCCTGACCGCTGTCCTGACCGCTGACTTGCCATTTCGCTTGACCTCGAACCGGGCCTCCGACACGACCGCCGGTGCCGGGATCGGCCACTCCATCGTGGCTGCCGGGCCCCATTCGTCACAAGCCCTGTTCCATAGCCAGGTGAGCGCCGCGCTGGAATTGAAGATGGAGGTCTGTTGCGTAATCGTGCAGATCCCGTCCTCGTTCTTGCTCTCGTCCAGCGGATCCAGCTCACAACCTGTTTCGTTCAATGCGTTCGGCGTGAGCTTGTTGCTGATCTTGTCAACGGAAAGGGTGGCTCCGGGGAATTCGCCGATGAATGTCATCTTCGTGTTCTGGCAACGCGCCGCCAGGTAGTGCGCCAGCGTGGTGCCAAGCAGGCGTCCGGCGATCGTGTCGATAGGGGTGTGGAATCCCGCGACCTGACGGTTGTCCGCGATGCGCGCCGCGAGTGCAAGCAGCAATTTGCGCAGCTCGGTCTTGTCGGCCAGCGGATAGTTGCCTGACGTCATCAGCAGGTGCAGGATGTTCGATACCGCGAACGCCTCCGTCGCATGACCGCTCGGCAAGCTGGCGTGCCCAGGCGTCAGCAGTGCTGGAAAGACGCGCGGGCTGAAGTTGTGAGGTCTGGGCACCGCAAGCGCATGCTTGAAGCGCTGCTCCACGAGGCTGGCCATCGTCAGGGTCAGATTGATCAGCTCGATGGTGCGCGGCATGCGGTCCGGGTGAATCGGCAATGCCGCACACCAGAAGGCGAACGGCGGCACGACCTGACTGCCGATTTCGGTCAGCCTGTCCCGTGAAGCCACATCATCCGATTTCGGCATCAGCCGCGACGACGCAGCTTGCGCCACCAGCGCGCTCTGCTGGGCCAGCACGGCTTTCCTGGGCCTGCTCATCGCGATGACGGGCACCGGATTTCCCTGGACATCCGGAGAAAAAAGCGTCGCGAGGTCGCCCTTCACGCCGAAGCTGATCCCTGCCATCGCTTCAAAGGTCAATACCGTTGCGCGGCAGTCGGGTTGCCAGCGGATGAGCTGGCCAGCGTCATCGAGCGGGCTCGTGTACGCGTCCTGATCGTTGGCGTTGAAAAACTTGCCCGACAGCGACCACGTATCCGTCAGCACGTTCGACTTGACCAGGTACTGGCGCGTCGATTCGATGGCAGCGGTCAAGGCCGGGTTGACGATGGCACCCGCATAGCCGGTCAGGCCGTTCATCGCCGATGACGCGGATGACGCCGATGACGCGGACGATGCCGAGGACGCGGAGGAGGCCGAGGAGGCCGACGACGCGGAGGACTGTAGGGATTCGAGGCTCATCGCTTGTCTCCTGAGGTGATTTTTTCGAGTCAGGTCATGCCGGCAGGCCTGCCGTGCGCAGTGCGTCGACATACCTGTTGGTCTGGGTCGCCGCGCCACCGGGATAGCGGTCGAGGAATTTCGACGCGGTGAAACCCGGCTCGACGGACAGAAGTTCGCTCACGGTCTTTCGGGCCTCGTCCACCTGGCCGTCGAGGACCTGGGCGATCGCAAGAATGCGCAGCGTCGCGCCGTGCGCGCAGTTCGCGCGCAGCGAGCGTTTTCCGAAAGCAATCGCACCCTTGAAATCGCCCGCTGAAAGCATTGCGGTCGACGTGAAGTTGTCGTAGTAGTACTTCAGCGGATCGAGCGGAGACAGTCGCTGCGCGCGCATGGCGCAGGCTACGGCCTGCTCGCCCTGCTCGTCGTATGCGTGCAGCGCCGACTGGAACAGCCACGCCAGGCTCTCGTTCGGATTGGCCTGGATCGCCGCCGAATAGCGCTGTGCCGCCGTGACCAGGTCCTTCTTTATGTAGGCGCATACCAGGCCGTCGATCGCGAGTGCCAGGGAGTGCTCGGGCTCGAGATCCAGTGCCTGCGCGATCACGCCGCGCGCAAGCTGCGCGTCCAGCGTGCGTTCGGGCGACAGACCCTGCGCGAATCGCATGACGTGCCATTTGCCCAGCCATGCGCGCGGGGCTGTCGCCCGCGGATGCCGCTCGCACAGGTAGACCAGCATTTCCCTGGAACGCTCGAAGTCGCGGGAAGACAGTCGATGCATCATCGCGACGGCGCCCATCAGGATGGTGTAGCTCTTGAGGGTCGGGAGTGGATTCGTGACGCAACGATGCACCTCCGCGTGCACAAGTCCCTTGCAGATCTCGTTCGTCAGGCGATCCACCACAACGCTGCCGCCCGCGAGGGTATCCGCGACGCTCCCGTCGATCGCGTCGGCCCACAGCACCATCTTGGATTGACAGTCCACAAGAAGTGCGCGCACACGAACCTTGTCGCCCGAAATCGCGCAGGTCCCGTGCACCACGTACTGGCAGGACAGCGCGTTGGCGATTGCGTCGAGATCGAGCACGCGCGTGCGAAATGCGGCCGTGGACAAGCGTGAGATCACGTTGATTTGCGACGAGCGCGACAGCTTCGAAATCACGTCGTCGACAAGTGCATCGCCAAAGAACGCCGCGTCGCCTTCGACGGCATCGCCTTTTGCCACGAACGGCACGATCGCGATGGTCACGGCGTCGCCGGAACCGGCAGTGGAACCGGACCAACTGGCGGAATGACGGCCCAGTGCGCCGGCGCGGTACGCGCGCTGCGGTTCGGTGAAGTGCTTGAGATAGCAGTCCCCCAGGTCTTCGATGTCCGCATCGAACCCGGGAACGAGCGCGTCATGCGCTTCGGGGGAAATCACTACCTCATCGGCCCCCGCCAGTGTCGCCAGGCGTGCCGCCAGGTTCACGCCGGCGCCGTACACGTCCACGTCGTCCATCACGACATCCGCGTCATGCACGCCGATGCGCAGATGGATCTCCGCCGACGGCTCACGGCCGATGTTGTAGACGCGGATGCGTTGCTGCGCTTCCAGGGAAGCGTTGACGGCGCCAAGCACGGTATCGAACTCCATCAACATGCCGTCGCCGAGGCTCTTGACCATGCGTCCGCGATGCTGCGGGATGATGTTGTCGCGAACCTCGACCACGAATCTTCGCCAACGGCCGATGAAATCGTCTTCGTGCTGGAGTGTCAGTCGAACCGACTCGACGACATCCAACACCACGATCGCTCTGCGAACGCGGACGAGCTCGGGGAAGGGCGAAATTTCCTCGATCGGCTTCAACATGATGGAGAAACCTCGTTCCTGTTGCATCGCCATTGTGGGGGAGGAACCGGCAGAGCAACAAGCATGGGATCGTCGACAGGCGTGCGTCCGAGCGCGCTCGCCAGCGCCTTGCCGAGCGTGTCCGTGGCGATGTACGGGCATGGCCAGCCGCCTCATATCAGTTTTTCACCACGCCATCGCGCGACCCGCGCGACGCATGAAACCAGGACGCGCACGGCAAAGTCTGTTCGTGGGCACCCGCGTAACCGGCTTTGCCGGGCCCCTGGGTGCGCCCCATCAAGGGGGGGAGGCGCCGCAGGCGCTCGGGGGTGGTTCACATCACCCGAGCCGCATGAAATCAGGTCGAGCACTGCGAAGTCTGTTCGTGGGCACCCGCGGAACCGGCTTTGCCGGGCCGCTGGGTGCGCCCCCTGGAGGCCCCTGGAGGGGGAGGCGCCGCAGGCGCATCGGGGGTGTTTCATTCCACCGGCTTTGCCGGGCCGCTGGGTGCGCCCCCTCGGGGGGAGGCGCCGCAGGCGCTTCGGGGGGAGTGCTACCTCCACTCCAACAGCAAGTCCTTTGCCTGCACCCGATCCCCCGGCTTCACCAGCACGCGCTCGATCACGCCATCGCGCTCGGCCACGATGTGCGTCTCCATCTTCATTGCCTCGAGCGACACCAGCGTCGCGCCGGCGTGGATCGCCTGCCCGGCCTGCACCGGCACGGTGACGATGGCGCCCGGCATCGGCGCGCCGACATGGCGCGGATTGCCCGGCTCGGCCACCTCGCGCTTGAGCGCCGCATTGGCGGCGCCGGCCTTGGCCACCTGCACCGTGCGTGACTGGCCGTTGAGCTCGAACTGAACCTTGACCGCGCCGGCTGCCTCGTCGTCGTGGATGCCCTGCAGGCTCACCAGCAAAGTCTTGCCGGGATCGATCTCCAGCGCGACCTCGTCCTGCAGTCGCAGGCCGTAGAAGAAGGTCGGCGTCGGCAACACCGACGTGTCGCTGTGCGCCTGCAGGTGCTGGTGGAAGTCCCGTGCCACCTTCGGGTACATCAGGGCGCTGGCAAGCTGGCAATCGTCGAGCGGCATGCCGGCGTCGCTTGCGGCCTGCGCGCGCGCTGCCTCCAGGTCGACCGGCGGCAGCGCATCGCCCGGGCGGTAGGCCACCGGCGGCGCGTCGCCTTCGGCCAGCTTGAGCACCTTGCGCGACAGCGCGGCCGGAAAGCCATCGGGCGGAAAGCCCAGTTCGCCCTTGAACAGCGACACCACCGATTCGGGAAACGAGACGTCATGCGCCGGGTCCGCCACGTCGGCTGGCGTCAGGTCGTTGGCGACCATCATCAACGCCATGTCGCCGACCACCTTCGACGTCGGCGTGACCTTCACGATGTCGCCGAACAGGCGGTTCACGTCGGCATAGGCCTGCGACACCTCGGTCCAGCGATGCTCCAGTCCGAGCGAACGGGCCTGCTCGCGCAGGTTGGTGTACTGGCCGCCGGGCATCTCGTGCCGATACACGTCGGCGGTGCCTGCGCGGATGTCGCTTTCGAACGGCGCGTAGAAGCGCCGCACGCCTTCGAAGTACGTCGATGCGGCGTGCAGCGAGTGCTGCGACAGGCCCGGGTCGCGCTCGCTGTGCGCCAGCGCCGCGGCCATGCTCGACAGGTTGGGCTGCGAGGTCAGGCCGCTCATCGCGTCGAGTGCGCCGTCGACCGCATCGCAGCCGGCGTCGACCGCGGCCAGCACCGACGCCGACGCGATGCCGCTGGTGTCGTGCGTGTGGAAGTGCACCGGCAGGCCGGTCTCCTCCTTCAGCGCCTTGACGAGCGCGGCGACGGCGCGCGGCCGGCAGATGCCCGCCATGTCCTTGATGGCCAGGATGTGCACGCCCGCCTTCTGCAATTCGCGCGCGATGCCGACGTAGTAGGCCAGGCTGTACTTGGGCCGCGAGGGATCGAACAGGTCGCCGCTGTAGCAGATCGCGCCCTCGCACAACGCGCCGGATTCGAGCACCGCATCGATCGAGACGCGCATGTTCTCGACCCAGTTGAGCGCATCGAACACGCGGAACAGGTCGACGCCCGAACTGGCCGCCTGCTTGACGAAGAAACGCACGACGTTGTCGGCATAGCTGGTGTAACCGACGCCGTTGGCGCCGCGCAGCAGCATCTGGAGCAGGATGTTGGGCACCTGCTCGCGCAACTGCGCCAGGCGCTGCCATGGGTCTTCCTTGAGGAAGCGCATGGCCACGTCGAAAGTCGCACCGCCCCAGCATTCGAGCGACAGCAACTGCGGCAACTCGCGGGCGTAGAAGGGCGCGATCGGCAGCATGTCGGCCGTGCGCATGCGCGTGGCGAAGAGAGACTGATGGGCGTCGCGCAAGGTGGTATCGGTCATGAGGACAGGCTTGCTGTCGCGCATCCACTGGGCGAAGCCGTTGGTGCCCAGTTCGCGCAGCCGATCTCGCGAGCCGCGCGGAATCGGCGTCGACAGGTCGACCTTCGGCAGCACCGGCTTGATGAACGGCAAGTCCGGAAGCTTGCGGCCTTTCATCTCCGGATGGCCGTTGACCGTGACGTCGGCGATGAAGCCGAGCAGCTTGCTGGCGCGGTCACGCCGCTTCGTGAACTCCAGCAGCTCGGGCGTGGTGTCGATGAAGCGCGTGGTCACCGTGCCGGCCGCGAAGTCCGGGTGGTTGATGACGTTCTCGAGGAACTGCAGGTTCGACGCGACGCCGCGGATGCGGAACTCGCGCAGCGCGCGGTCCATGCGCTGGATCGTCTCGCGCGCGGTCGGCGCCCACGCCGTGACCTTGACCAGCAGCGAGTCGTAATACGGCGTGATGACCGCGCCGCCGTACGCCGTGCCCGCGTCGAGCCGGATGCCGAAGCCGGCCGCGCTGCGGTACGCACTGAGCCGGCCATAGTCGGGCAGGAAGCCGTTCTCCGGGTCTTCGGTGGTGATCCGGCACTGCAGGGCGTGGCCGTTGAGCTTGATTTCCGACTGCGGGGGCACACCGGTGGCGCGCGCCGTCACGCTGCCGTCCTCAGCGGTTTCGTCCTCCCGCAGGCCGATGCGCCCGCCCTGGCTGATGCGGATCTGCGCCTTCACGATGTCGATGCCGGTGATGAGTTCGGTCACCGTGTGCTCGACCTGGATGCGCGGATTCACCTCGATGAAATAGAACTTGCCGGTGTCCGCGTCCATGAGGAATTCGACGGTGCCGGCATGCGTGTAGTCGACTGCGCGCATCAGCTCGAGCGCGCTGTCGCACAGGCCCTGGCGCGTTGCCTCGTCGAGGTAGGGCGCCGGCGCCCGTTCGACCACCTTCTGGTTGCGCCGCTGGACGGTGCAGTCGCGTTCGAAAAGGTGTACCACGTTGCCCTCTGTGTCGCCAAGGATCTGCACCTCGACGTGGCGTGCCCTCTGCACCAGCTTCTCGAAATAGACCTCGTCGTTTCCGAACGCGGCCAGCGCCTCGCGGCGGGCCGCGGCCAGCGCGCCCTCCAGTTCGCCTTCCCCCTGGATCGCCCGCATGCCGCGCCCGCCGCCACCCCAGCTGGCCTTGAGCATTACCGGATAGCCAACCTCGGCGGCCATGCGCTTGCATTGCGCCAGGTCGAGCGGGAGCGGCGCCGTGGCCGGCATCACGGGCACGCCCGCGGCCACGGCGGCGTTGCGGGCGGCCACCTTGTTGCCGAGGGTGCGCATCACGTCCGGGCGCGGGCCGATCCATTCGATGCCGGCATCGAGCACTGCCTGGGCGAAATCGGGGTTCTCCGACAGGAAGCCGTAGCCGGGATGGATCGCGTCGACCCGCGCGGCGCGCGCCACGCCCAGGATGGCGTCGATGTCGAGGTAGGCCGCCAGCGGCTTCTTGCCCTCGCCGACCAGGTAGCTCTCGTCCGCCTTGAAGCGGTGCAGCGCCAGCCGGTCTTCGCGGGAGTAGATCGCCACCGTGCGCATGTTCATTTCGGACGCCGCGCGCATCACCCGGATGGCGATTTCGGAGCGGTTGGCGATCAGGACGGAGCCGATGGGTTTTGCGAGCATGGGGTCTTTCGTGGGCGGCAAGTGGGGGGGCAGCCGTGCCCCAGCAGCAAGTGTGCCTGCCTCAACGCAAAAGCGACCGATTCGCGGGGCCCAACGCATCGCGGCGCGACGCCGCTGGGGGGCGTCTCATCTGCAGCGACGGGCAACCCCGGGCACTGGCAGGTGTAGGCAAGCTCCGCCGAAATCCGGTCATGCCATTCCTTCGGAGGAGCAGGCAAGCCCGTCGATCACGCCGACGAGGCTCGCCAGCGGATCGCCCAGCGGCTCGCCGACCGGTCGGCCGCCGCGGATTCTCCGGCGGCCGATTTCATGGCCTAGCCTCGAATCCTGATTCCCGGCGCTGGCGGGCCGCTATGGTGCCGCGGCGAACCGGGCAACCGCGATGAGGCCACCGACCAGCAGCAGCACCAGGACCAGCGCGACGCTCACGAGGGTCAGGATGCTGATGTTTTCAGTGCGCGCCTGGGCATCGGCGCGGCGGCCACCGAGCCCGATGAAGCTCCACAGGACGGCACGAACGGAACGAGGAAGAACTGTCATGGTTCTGAATATCGCGCGTCTGCAGGCAAATAAACAGATGCAGATTGCGGCGAATTCTGCGTATCAGTTTGCCGCGCTTCGTGTAGCGTCCTGCATGACACGATCACTTCCCCTTGGGAAACCACTTCGCATACAGCTTCTCGTAGGTTCCGTCGTCGTAGATCTCGAGCAGGGCCTCGTTGATCGGCTTGCGCAAGGCGCTGCCTTCGGCGACAGCGATGCCGTACTTCTGGGGACGGAAGATCGGCCCCACGACGCGCACTGCGCCGTTGCCCAGCGTCGCGGCCCAGTACTGCAGGGTTGGCGCATCGAAGACCACGGCCTTCACATCGCCCTGCGCCAGCAGGCGGATCGCGTCGGGCCCGTCGGTCATGGGCACGAAAGGGAGGCCGCGCTGCGTCAGGTAGTCCGCGGCGACTGTGCCGGTGACGGTCGCAATGGTCTTGCCGGGCAAGTCGTTCTCATCCTGAATGCCGGTCTGCAATCGCTGGACGGTTTGCGTCGAGGTCACGGTCGCGGTCAACTGCGCGACCAGCACCACCCCCAGCAGCCACATCGCGCCCACCGCAACGCGCTTCCACGCGCGCGACCCTTCCCGGTCCCCGTGCTCGCCGGTGGAAAAGATCAGCATGATTCCCCACAGGCCTTCGCCCAATGCCCTGGGATAGGACTTCTGGAAGCTCGGATTCCTGTGCCGGCGCTCGATCAGCAGCAGGACGTTGGCCAGCACGAAGATCAGGATGGCGGCGACGCCGAAGAGTTCTCCCAGCGCCAGCCACGGGAACGATTGAAGCGATGCGAAGAGGGGACTCTTCTCGGTCGCGCTCACCATGATCCGCAACCCGGAGTCGAAATACGGGTGCGAGAAATCCAGCTACTGCTCGCGCTCGGGCGTCATCGTGATGGCGGCGATCGCCACGTCGGCGTCGCCTGTGCGCACCGTCTGCAGCAGGGCGGGCAAGGTCGGCACCGGGTGCCATTGATAGTCGACGCGCATGCGCCGCGCCACCTCGCTCCAGAGGTCGATGCTGAAGCCCGCGGGTGGGTCGACGTCCGGCAGCACGAAAGGCGCGATGGGCTTGATGGCCACACGCAAGGGGCGGCCCGGCATCGGCCTGGCCGTGGCCGACCACGCCGGCAGCGCCACAAAGCCCAGCGCCAGCGACATGGCCAGCGCGGCAGTACGGAGCAACGACGCGAGCGTTTGCCGCACAGGGAGGACGTGCACCGGGAGGACGTGCACAGGGAGGACGTGCACCGGGAGGACGTGCACAGGGAGGACGTGCACAGGAAGGACGATTCGCACCATCGACTGCCTCAAGAGTTGGAGCCCGTTGCCCCATCGATCGCAATTGTCCCGGCATGCGCCGGGGCTGCACGGATATTTGCGTTCGGCGTTCGACCGGGGCGTGCCCGATCAGAGGAAGCGTGATGCGCGAAACGGCGCCGGGTCGAAGGGGCACGCTTCGCCGGCCATCATGGCGCCCAGCAGCGCCGCCGTACCCGGCCCGGTGCTGAAGCCGATGTGCTGGTGGCCGAACGCGAGCCACAGGCCCGGATGGCCAGGGCAATTGCCGATGATCGGCCGGCTGTCCGGCAGCGTGGGACGGCTGCCGAGCCAGGCGTGCGGCTCGAGCCGGTTTTCCAGCGGAAAGGCCTGCCTTGCGGACCGTTCCGCAAGATCGAGCTGGACGGAGTTCCCGGGCGCGTCGCGCGCTGCCAGTTGCACGCCTGTGGACAGGCGCAGGCCCTGTTCCATCGGCGACAGGACGTAGCCACCGCCGGGGTCGTAGATGGGGTGCGTGAGCCTCGCGTTGCCGGCGGCACCGTAGTGCATGTGGTAGCCGCGCTCGAAGGCCATAGGCACGCGCAGGCCCAGCGTCTTCTTCGCGAACTCGCGTGTCCAGGGACCGAGTGCCAGCACGACGCGCGCAACCTCATGCGCGGGGCCGTTGTCCTCGACCACGCGCCACGCTTCGGCTTGCGACCTCTCGATATTGCCGATGAGTGCCTGCCGCATCTTTCCGCCGCGCGAGACGAACAGCCTGGCATAGGCCTCGACCACCTGGCCGGGACTGTCCACCGACGATGCATCCTTGATCCAGAGCGCGCGCGGAAAGATCGGCTTGAGGTCGGGCTCGAGTTCAGCCAGCTTGCGCGCATCGAGTGCTTGCGTGGCGACGCCGAACTTGTCGAACGCCTCGCGCAAGAGCCGGCTGCCGGCAAACGCTTCCTCGCTGCGGTAGAGGAAGATCCAGCCGCTGTTGCGCAGCCGATGCATGGCGCCGGCCTCGGCCAGCAGCCGTTGGTGTTCCCTGGCCGACAGCCGGATCAATGCATCGAGCGCGGCGGCGGTTTCCTCGAAAGCGCTCTTGCGCGCCCTCCACAGGAAGCCCAGCGCCCAGGGCAGGTTCCTTGCCATGAACACCGGGTCGTAGCGGAAGCTGGCCGAGTCGTTCTTCAGCAGCCTCGGCAGCGAGGCCCACAGCCCGGGGTTGTTGAACGGCACCAGCGAACTGCGCGCGATCACGCCGGCATTGCCATACGAAGTCTCGCGCCCCGGCGCCACGCGGTCGAACAGTGTGACGTCGCAGCCGCGCCGCTGCAGTTCGAGCGCACAAGACACGCCGACGATGCCGGCACCCAGGATCGCAACAGTTTGGTTCATCGATGGCGAGTGTCGCTCGGAACTGCAGGGGCTCAGGCGAAGGTGATGCCTTGCGCCAGCGGCAGTTCCTTCGAGAAGTTGATGGTGTTCGTGGTGCGCCGCATGTACTGCTTCCACGCGTCGGAGCCGCTTTCGCGATCGCCGCCGGTTTCCTTCTCGCCACCGAAGGCGCCGCCGATCTCCGCGCCGCTCGGGCCGATGTTGACGTTGGCCATGCCGCAGTCGGAACCTGCAGCCGAGATGAAGGTTTCCACCTCGCGCATGTCATTCGAGAAGATGCACGACGACAGGCCTTGCGGGACGTCGTTGTGGATCTCGATGGCGTTCTCGAAGTCGTCGTAGGTGATGACGTAGAGCAGCGGACCGAAGGTCTCGTGGCGCACGATCGCGGTCTGCGCGGGCATGTCGACGATGGCGGGACGCAGGTAGTAGCCGTTCGGAAACTCCTTCTCGAGCACGCGCTCCCCGCCGGCCAGCACCTTGCCGCCCTGCTCCTTCGCAGCGGCGATCGACTGCTGCACCGCATCGAAGGCCTGCTGGTCGATCAGCGGCCCGACCAGCGAGCCGGCGGCGAGCGGGTTGCCGATGCGCAGGTTGGCGTAGGCCTTCAGCAGCTTCTGCAGCAGCGCATCCTTTACCGAGCGATGCACGATCAGCCGGCGCAGCGAGGTGCAGCGCTGGCCCGCGGTGCCCACGGCGCCGAAGAGGATGGCGCGCAGCGCCATGTCGAGGTCCGCGGCCGGCGTGACGACCATCGCGTTGTTGCCGCCGAGCTCGAGGATGCGCTTGCCGAAGCGGCTCGCGACCTTCGGCCCGACGGCCCGGCCCATGCGTGTCGAGCCGGTCGCGGAGACCAGGGGAATCGACGGGCTTTCGACCAGCGCTTCCGCCAGCGGCGCACGGCCGATGACGATCTGCGCCAGTCCCTCCGGCGCCTTGTCGCCGAAGCGCGCGATCGCCCGCTCCAGTGCCTTGAAGGTCGCGAGGCCCGACAGCGGCGCCTTCTCCGACGGCTTGAAGATCACCGGGTCGCCGCACACCAGTGCCAGCGCCGCATTCCATGCGAACACCGCGCTCGGGAAGTTGAACGCCGTGATGATCGCGACCGGCCCGAGCGGGTGGTACTGCTCCATGATGCGGTGGCCCGGCCGTTCCGACACGATCGTCTTGCCGTGCAGCTGGCGCGATTGCCCCAGCGCGAACTCGCAGATGTCGACGCCTTCCTGCACCTCGCCGAGGCCCTCCTCGATGATCTTGCCGACCTCGATGGAGACGATCCAGCCGATGTCCTGCTTGGCCTTGCGCAGCTCCTCGCCCCACAGCCGCACCAGCTCGCCGCGCACCGGCGCCGGCACCAGGCGCCACTTCAGGAAGGCGGCCTTCGACTTCGCGATGATGGGGTCGACCTCGGCGGCCGGCGTCTCGTGCAGGCGGGCCAGCTCGGCGCCGTCGACGGGCGAGCGCACGGCCAGCGAGCCGCCCTGGTATTCGCCCGGCGCGATGCCGCAGCGCCGGAAGACGGACAGCAAATCACTCATGATGTTTTCCTTGATGCGTCGAAGAGGACATTGAGGTCGTGGTGGATCTGCAGCTGCACGAGCACATCTGCACCGCGCATGGGTAACTTCATTTTCATCATTGACAAGGAGGTGAGCGACGCCGGGCTTGCCTGCTGGGCGCCGCGGAAGAGCGGCTGTCAGGCGTGCGCGAACTCGCCGTGCGCGGCGGGTCTCGACGAGGCGCCGAGGCCCGCGTAGTAGTGGCCGACGCGGGTCGCGAGGAACTGCTGCAGCGGCGCCTGTTCCTGGCCGATGAACCCGCTGGCGGGCAGCTTGCCCTGCAGCAGCAGTTCGAAAACGCCGACCACGCCGGCGGCGGTCGTCAGTTCGATGGCGGTGCGCTCCTTGCCGCGCAGCGGCGCGCCGAACACGCGGCACACGCGCGTCTCCTGCTCGAAGCGGCCGTCGCGCAGTCCCGACGCCGAGGCGAACAGGATCACGACATCCTCGCGGCTGTGCGGCACCGCATGCTCGAGGACCTGGCGCAACAGGTCGCGGCGCTCGATCAGGCGCAGGTCGTGCAGCAGGAAGTCCATCGCGTCGCGGTGACCCGGATAGCGGATGGTCTTGTAGTCGAGGTTGCGGACCTTGCCCTTCAGCGTCTCGCACAGGGTGCCGAGCCCGCCCGAAGTGTTGAAGGCTTCGAAGGCTTCGGCGTCGAGCGTGAAAGTCTCGTGGCCCTCCAGCGGCTGCACCGACAGGAGTTGCCCGTTGACGATCGCATCGCACGGGTTGCAGTACTCGTTGATGACGCCGTCTATGCTCCAGGTGAAGTTGTAGCGCAGGCTGTTCGTCGCGTTGCGCGTGAGGGCGCCGACGCGCAGGCGCAGGTCGTAGAGCTCGTCGAAGTGGCCCGCGAGATGGCTGCCCAGCATGCCGATCACGCCAGGCGCGAGGCCGCATTGCGGCATCAGCACCGAGGTCGCTTCCTTCGAAATCTCGCGGATCGCCTTCGTGGCCGCCACGTCTTCGGTCAGGTCGAAATAGTGCACGCCGCACTTCGCCGCCGCCGTCGCCACGCGCTGCGCGAGATAGAAAGGCAGGCAGTTGATCACCGCCGAATGCGCCGACAGTTCCGCGCGCAAGGCCTCGTCGCTTTCGACATCGAGCGCGATGCGGCGCACCAGCGTGTCGTTGTCATGGCCGTTGCCGGGCTTCACGTCGGCCAGCGAGACGGGCAAGCGGTGGTACTCCGCAATCATGTCCGCCACCGTGCCACCGACCTTGCCCGCACCCAGAACCAGTACCTTGCCGATCTTCAGTTTTGCCATGTCGTTTCTCCTTTGGGCACGCTGGCCCGATGAGGAAACTTTAGGAGCGAGTGCTGGCAGTTGGTAGAGCGCAGAACGGCGAAACAGGCGCAGCGTTCGTCGAACTGACGAGAGGCTTCGCCGGTTGCGCGTAACGGAGTGAAGCCGCGAGCATGCCCATCACCGCAAACAGGCAGCGCAGGAATGCGAAGCTTTCCGACGCGCGCGGCAATGCGGCTGAAGGCGCCGACGTGCCGACCCTCCGCGGCTCGCAGCAAGGGCGCCCGGCGGCGGCATGTTCGTCTGGGTTCGTGCGCCGGGCCACGGTCCGCCTCTTGTTCGCCAGCCAGGACGAAGAAGGCATCGCGCTCGGCGTTGCGCGACTGGAAGCGGCGTGGTGCTCTATGAAGCGGCTCGACCAAATCCTCGCGACCGAGCAAATCCCCGCGACTTGAAGCCCATGGAGCAACGCGACAATTGATATCTTTCTTGCTTCAGGGCCGACCCATGGATCTTCGACTCGACGACCTTGACCGTCACCTCCTGGCGCTGCTCCAGGCCAATGCGCGGGAGTCGGCCGCCAACCTCGCGCGCAAGCTGAAGATCGCCCGCACCACCGTGGTCGCGCGCATCGCGCGGCTGGAGCGCGAAGGCATCGTCGCGGGCTACGGCGTGCGGCTGGGCCAGCGGCCGGAGCAGGCGGCCGTGCGCGCGTTCTGCGGGCTGAGCGTCAACGCCAAGAGCGCGTCGGCCGTGATCCGGGCACTCGAGCGTTTGCCGGAGGTCGAGGAGGTGTGGGCCGTCAGCGGCCAGTTCGACTACATGGTCCTGCTGCGCTGCGACACGCCCGAGCAGTTGGACAAGCTGCTCGATCAACTGGGCCAGATCGACGGCATCAACCAGACCCAGACCTCCATCGTGCTCAGCCGCAAGATCGACCGGCGCAGCGCGGTCACCCACAGCGCTTAGGCGCGCTTCCCGGCGATGGCGACAAGTTCCCCGAAGATCCTCGGTGTGCTCATGCTCGACACGCGGTTCCCCCGGCCGCCCGGCGACATCGGCAACGAGGAAACGTTCCGCCGCCACGGCATTCCGGTGCGCTACACGGTGATCCGGGGCGCATCGCCGCAGCGCATCGTCAAGGAGGCCGATCCGGCATTGCTGCGGCCTTTCGTGGATGCGGCGGTGCAACTGGCCGGGCAGGGCGCGGCGATGATCACGACGAGCTGCGGATTCCTGGCGGCCTGGCAAGGCGTTCTTTCCGAAGCGGTGCCGGTCCCCGTGGTGACTTCCAGCTTGCTGGCCTGCGGGAACTTCGCGCGGCCGGGCATCGTGACCTTCGATGCGGCTTCGTTGAACGAAGGCATCCTCAAATCGGCCGGCGTGCCCGAGTCGACGCCGTTGCAGGGTGTGCAGCCCGGCTGCGAATTCCATCGCCGCATCCTCCACAACGAGCCGCAACTCGACCTCGTGGAGGCGAGCCGGAACGTGGTGGATGCGGCACGGCGGCTGGTCGACCTGTTTCCGTCGGTCGAGGACATCGTGCTGGAGTGCACCAACATGCCGCCCTATCGCGACGCCGTCGCGCAGGCCACCGGGCGCCGTGTGCACGACATCGAGACGCTGGTGGCGGCGCATTGGAAGGCTTGCGCCGCCCCTGTCACGCTGCGTGGCGGATGACGCCCAGCTCGGTGAAGTAATCGATCTGTTGCGCCGTGCAGCCTGCTTCGGCGAGCAAGGCCCGGGTGTGCTGGCCCTGGGCCGGCGGCGGGCTCAGCTCGCGCGCCGGCGCGGCCAGGTCCGCGCTCACGCCCTTGAGCACCTGCACGGTCATTCCTTTGGGCCCGGCATAGCGGTGCGTGAGCGGAAGCCCTTGCGCATGCGAAGCGGTCAGCGCTTCTTCCACCGTGGCGACCGGGCCCAGGCACACATCCCATTGCCGGCCCAGCTCGGTCCAATCGGCGGCGCTGCGAGTCATGAACAACGCGGTCAGGCGCTCGCGCACCGCGGCCCGGGTTGAAGCGTCGCCGTGCAATTTTTCCGGGAGCAGCGAGGCCAGGTCGTCCAGCCCGGCGTGGCGGCAGAAGGCCTGCCAGAACTTGTGCTCCAGCGCGCCGAGGCTGATGCGCCGGCCATCGGCGCAGGCATAGATGCCGTAGAACGGATTGCCGCCGGTCAATGCACCCTGGCCGAATTCGGGCTGCGCCTCGCCGTTGGCGGCGGCGATGGTGGCAAAGGGCAACAGCGCCATCGCGCCATGGGTGATGGAGATGTCGATGAAGCGGCCACGGCCGGTGGTGTGCCGTTCCAGCAGCGCGGCCATGATGGCGATGACGGCCGAATACGAGCCGCCGACAAGGTCGCCCAGCAATGCGGGCGGCAATGGTTCGACCTCGCTGTCCGTGCGCTGCGTCAGCAGCCCGGCCTCGCCCTGGTAGTTGATGTCGTGCCCCGCCAGCGCCGCCTGGGCGGCGTGCTGGCCGTAGCCGGACATCGCGCAGTAGATCAGCCGGGGATGGCTCTGCACCAGCGTGACGTAGTCCAGCCCCAGCCGCTTCATCACGCCGGGCCGGAAGCTCTCCACCAGCACGTCGGCGTTGCGCAGCAAGCGCAGGAACAGCTCGCGGCCCTCGGCGCTTTTCAGGTCGATGGCCACGCTGCGCTTGCCGGCATTGCTGGCGGTGAAGGCCGCGCCCAGGCCGCTGCTCTTCAGGGGCGGCGAATGGCGCGCATAGTCGCCGGCGCCCGTGTCCTCGACCTTGACGACGTCGGCGCCGTAGCCGGTGAGGACGAAAGTGGCGTAAGGGCCGGGAAGCAGCCGGGTGAGGTCCAGCACGCGGACGCCCGACAGGGGCAAGGCAGCCGAAGCGTCCATCTTCACAGCCCCCGCGAGATGATTTCCTTCATGATCTCCGAGGTGCCGCCGTAGATGCGCTGCACCCGGCTGTCCACGTAGGCGCGCGCGATCGGGTATTCGCGCATGAAGCCGTAGCCGCCATGCAGTTGCAGCATTTCATCCACGGCCTGGCCCTGTGCCTCGGTGGCGTAGAGCTTGGCCATCGCGGCCATGTCGGGGTCGAGCTTCTTCTCGAAGTGCAGCGAGATGCAGTGGTCGACGAAGACGCGGCAGGCCACTGTCTTGGCCTTGAGTTCGGCCAGCTTGAAGCGCGTGTTCTGGTGGTCGAAGATGGGCTTGCCGAAAGCCTTGCGGTTCTTGGTGTAGGTGATGGTTTCTTCCAGCATGGCTTCCATCACCATCGGGCTGCGCACGGCAATCATCAGCCGCTCCTGGGCCAGTTGGTGCATCAGGTAGCCGAAGCCCTTGCCTTCTTCGCTCAGCAGGTTGCCGACGGGCACGCGCACGTCGTCGAAGAACAGTTCGCAGGTGTCCTGCGCCTTGAGGCCGATCTTCTCGAGCAGCGGGCCCTTGGTGAAACCGGGCGTGCCGGCTTCCACCACGATGAGGCTCATGCCGCGCGTGCCGGCGTCGGGGTCGGTCTTGCACACGACGATGACGATGTCGGAGTTCAGGCCGTTGGTGATGAAGGTCTTGGCGCCGTTGATGACGTAGTGGTCGCCGTCGCGCCTGGCGGTGGTGCGCACGGCCTTCAGGTCGCTGCCGATGCCCGGTTCGGTCATGGCAATGGCGCCGACCTTTTCGCCGCGCGCCATCGGCGGCAGCCAGCGCAGGCGCTGTTCCTCGGTGCCGTAGGCGAGCAGGTAGGGCGCCACGATGTCGGAGTGCAGCGGAAAGCCCGGGCCGCTGGCCAGCACGCGCATCAATTCCTCGATGACCACGATGGAGTGGCCGAAGTCGCCGCCGCCGCCGCCGTAGGCTTCGGGAATGGCGGGCAGCAGCAGGCCTTCGCGGCCGGCCTTGAGCCAGGTCTCGCGCGGCACGCAGCCGGTCTTCTCCCAGGCGTGGTGGTGCGGCGCGATCTCGCGCTCGACGAACTTGCGAACCTGGTCGCGGTATTGCTCGTGGTCTTCTCTAAGTGCGGTTCGCATGGGTGTGGTCCTGGGGGGTGGCGGCGTTGGCGTATCGGGAGATCAGCAGGCGCTTGTAGAGCTTGCCGTTCTCGAGGCGCGGCAGCGCGGGCATGAAGTCCACGCTGCGCGGGCATTTGAGGTGGCCGATGTGCTGGCGGCAGTAGGCGATGAGGGTCCGGGCCAGGTCCGGGGAAGCCTGGCGCGCGTCGTGCAGTTCGACCACGGCTTTCACTTCCTCGCCGAACTCCGGATGCGGCACGCCGATCACCGCCACGTCGGCGATGCCGGGGTAGGTGGCGAGCAGGTTCTCGATCTCCTGCGGATAGATGTTCACGCCGCCGGAGAGGATGAGGTCGGTGCGCCGGCCCGAAAGGAACAGGTCACCGTCCGCGTCGACGTGGCCGATGTCGCCGAAGGTGGCGCAGCCTTGCGCGTCATAGGCCGCGGCGGTCTTGCCGGGGTCGTTGTGATAGGCGAAGCGCGGCGTGCCCGAGAACCAGATGCGGCCCTGCTCGCCGGTCGGCAGCTCGCGCCCTTCGTCGTCCTTGACGTGGATCGTGCCGAGTTGCGCGCGGCCCACGGAGCCGGGCTTCTTCAGCCATCCGGCGCTGTCGATGGCCGTGAGGCCGATGCCTTCGGAACCGCCGTAGTACTCGTGCCAGATGGGCCCCCACCAGTCGATCATGCGTCGCTTGACCTCGGGCGGGCAGGGCGCCGCCGCATGGATGGCCACGCGCATGCTCGACAGGTCGGCCTGCGCGCGCACCGCGTCGGGCAGGGCCAGCATGCGGATCATCATCGTCGGCACCCACTGGCTGTGGGTGGCGCGGTATTGCGCGATCAATTGCAGGGCGCGTTCCGCGTCGAAGCGGCTTGCCAGGATGTTGCTGCCGCCCCAGTCGATGTTACGCATGCTGCTGCGCAACGGCGCGGCATGGTAGAGCGGCGCCATCGTGAGGTAGACGCTGTCGGGGCCGAAGCCGAAGAATTCGCGCCACACGACCGCGTCGTACGCATCGCGGAAACGGTCGGCGAACGGCGTGAGCGGACGCTTGATGCCCTTGGGACGGCCTGTGGTGCCCGACGAGTAGAGGAAGTCGCGCCCCACGCTTCGCTGCGGCAGCGGCGCGCCGGCGGTGAACGCGGCGGCCTCTTGCGTGAATGACGCGAAGCCGGGCGCCTCGCCATCGAGCAGGTAACGCATGCCAATCCATGCGCCGTCCTCCGTGCCTGCCGCCACCAGCGGCAATGTCTTGCGCGTGGCCACCAGCAGCCGTGCGCCGCAGTCCTGCAGGATGTAGTTGACCTCCGCGGCGTGCAGGTGCGTGCTCACGGGCGTGTAGTACAGGCCGGCGCGGCGCGAGCCCCAGGCCAGGGCGAACAGGTCCGGGTGGTTTTCCATCAACAGCGCAATGCCGTCGCCTTCCTGCAGGCCCAGGCCGATGAGCCATTGCGCCGCCACGCTGGCCCGGGCGTCGAGCTCGCGGTAGCTCAGGCTGGTGACGGCATCGCCGTCGATGAGGCGCACCGCGATCTTGTCGGGGCGGGCCTGCGCCCAGTGGGCCAGGCGATCGATGACGCCGGGGTCGAAGGTGGCGGGTGTCTGCATGCGTTGTCTCCAGCGGGCTTCAGTAGGACTTGGGCAGGCCCAGCACCTTCTCGGCGATGAAGCACAGGATGAGCTGCGGGCTGATCGGCGCGATGCGCGGGATCAGGCTCTCGCGCAGGTAGCGCTCGACGTGGTATTCCTTGGCATAGCCGTAGCCACCGTGCGTCATCACCGCCTGCAGGCAAGCCTGGTAGCCGGCCTCGGCGCCGAGGTACTTGGCGCTGTTGGCCTCGGCGCCGCAGGGCAGGCCGCGGTCGAAGCGGTCGGCCGCCTTGAGCATCATCAGGTTGGCGGCTTCAAGGTTCATCCAGCACTCGGCCAGCGGGTGCTGGATGGCCTGGTTCTTGCCGATGGGGCGGTCGAACACCACGCGCTCGCCGGCGTATTGCGCGGCCCGCTGGAGCGCCACCTTGCCCAGGCCGATGGCCTCGGAGGCGATCAGGATCCGCTCCGGGTTCATGCCGTGCAGGATGTAGTGGAAGCCCTGGCCTTCCTCGCCGATGCGGTCTTCCACGGGCACCTTCAGGCCGTCGATGAAGAGCTGGTTGGTGTCCACCGCCTTGCGGCCCATCTTGTCGATCACGCGGGCCTCGACGAAGCGGCGGTCGATGTCGGTATAGAACAGGCTCAGGCCCTCGGTGGGCTTCTTCACCTTGTCCAGCGGCGTGGTGCGCGCCAGGATCAGCATCTTCTCGGCCACCTGGGCGGTGGAAATGAAGACCTTGGAGCCACTGAGCACATAGTGGTCGCCTTCCCGCAGGGCCTGCGTCTTCAGCCGCGTGGTGTTGAGGCCGGCGTCGGGCTCGGTGACGGCGAAACAGGCCTTTTCCTGGCCGGCCACCAGCGGCGGCAACATGCGCTTCTTCTGCTCGTCGCTGCCGAAGATCACCACCGGCTGCAGGCCGAAGATGTTCATGTGCACGGCCGACGCGCCCGACATGCCGGCGCCGGAGGCGCTGATGGTCTGCATCATGAGCGCGGCCTCGGTGATGCCCAGGCCCGAGCCGCCATAGGCCTCCGGAATGCAGATGCCGAGCCAGCCGGCGTCGGCCAGCGCCCGGTGCAGTTCGAACGGAAAGCCGCCTTCCTTGTCCTTCTCGAGCCAGTACGCGTCGTCGAACTGGCTGCAGATGCGCGCGACGCCGTCGCACACGGCTTGTTGATCGGGGGAAAGGTCGAAATTCATGGGTGACAGCAGGGAGTGGGAACAAGTAAAGAGGAGGGAGGCCGGCTCAGGTCGAATGGGGCGAGGGTGCGCCCAGCGCCGCCTCGATGCTGCGTGCCAGCGCGGCCAGGCGCGGGCCCACGTCGTCCACCAGTTGGCCCGGCTTCAGCTCGAAGCTGGACGCGGCGCAGGCAAACACATAGATCTCGTCGGGGCTGCCCGCCGCGCGCAGCGGCACGGCCACGGCTTCGGTCTGGCGGTCCAGGTCGCCATGGCTCATGCAGAAGCCACGCTCGGCCAGGTCGCGCCGCGTTTGCTGCAGACGATCGGCCAGCCAGTCGCCTTGCTCGGCATCGGCCTCGCGCACGCTGTCGATGTAGCGCTGCGCCTGCTCGGGCGGCAGGGCGGAAAGGTAGGCGCGGCCGGAGGCGGTGCGCGACATCGAGATGTGGCTGCCCATGGCCGGACGGACCGTCACGCAATCCTTCGACTGCGCGAGTTCGATGAACACCAGGTCGAGGCCCAGCCCCAGGCCCAGCGAGACCTGCGCGCAAACCCGGTCGGCCAGCGCCTGCATCGGGCCGAAGGCGAGCTGGCGAATGGAGACGCGGGCCAGCAGCGGTGCGGCCAGGCGGCCGAGGCCGGGTGCGGGCATGAAGCGTCCGGTCAATTCCTCGTAACGCAGCAGCCCGGCTTCGGTGAGCGTGGTGATCAGCCGGAACAGCGTGGGCTTGGGCAGGCCGGTGACTGCCATGAGCTCGCGTGCGGTGAGCGCCGGCGTATCGACCTTGAACGCCTGGAGGATGAGGATGCCGCGGGCGAGCGCACTGCCGCCCGACTTGTCCACGTCGACTTGATCTTCTTGAGAACGAGACTCTTGATCCATTTTTATATCCAGTTTGTCGATTATGAGCAGAAAAATTGACTTCTGTAAATTAATACGAGACACTGGTTTCGTTTTTAGGAGAAAACATTGTCCGAAGCCCTGATTTTTGACGCCGTGCGGACGCCGCGCGGCAAAGGCAAGCCAGGTGGTGGCGCGCTGTATGAGACCAAGCCGATCGATCTCGCGGTGACTTTGCTGGAGGCGTTGCGGGAGCGCAATGCGCTGGACCCGAGCCGGGTCGACGACCTGATCATGGGCATCAGCTCCGCCGTGGGCGACCAGGGCTCCTGCATGCCGCGCATCGCGGCGCTGTGCGCCGCCGGCGGCTGGACGCAGGTGCCAGGCATGGCGCTGCAGCGCTTTTGCGGCGCGGGGCTGGAGGCGGTGAACCTGGCCGCGGAGAAGGTGCGGTCGGGCTGGCATGACCTGATCGCGGCCGGCGGCGTCGAATCGATGTCGCGCCTGGGCCTCGGCGCCAGCGGCGGCGCCTGGATCTACGACCCGGCCACCAGCCTGAAGATCGCTTATGTCCCGCAGGGCTTCAGTGCCGACATGGTTGCCGCGCTGAACGGCTTCGACCGCGACACGCTCGATGCCTTCGCGCTGCGCTCGCAGAAACTGGCCGCGCAGGCGCGCCGCGACGGCCATTTCAAGCGCTCGCTGGTGCCGGTGCGCGATGCCAACGGGCTGACCGTGCTCGACCATGACGAGTACATCCGCGAGGAAACGACGTTGGAATCGCTGGGCTCGCTCAAGGCGGCTTTCGGTGGCGCCTCGGGCGTGGCCAACGCCGTCGTCGCACGCCAGCGCTACCCGGAACTTGACCGCATCGCGGCCGTGCATACGGCGGGCAGCTCGTCGGGCATCGTCGACGGCGCCGCGCTCACGCTGGTCGGCAACGAGAAGATCGGCAAGGAACTCGGCCTCACGCCGCGCGCGCGCATCCTCGGCACGGGGCTGGCGACGGTGGAAGCCACGCTGATGCTCACCGGCCCGGTGCCGGCCACGCAGAAGGCGCTGGCCAAGGCCGGCCTGAGCGTGGACCAGGTCGACCTGTTCGAGGTCAACGAAGCCTTTGCCGCCGTGCCGCTGCACTTTGCCAGGACGCTGGGTGTGCCGATGGACAAGATCAACGTCAACGGCGGCTCGATCGCCATGGGCCATCCCATCGGCGCGACCGGCGCAATCATCCTCGGCACCCTGCTCGACGAACTGGAACGCCGGCAACTGCGCTATGGCGTGGCGACGCTGTGCGTGGCCGGCGGCATGGGCGTGGCCACGGTCATCGAACGCCTCTGAACGAAAGCATCGCACCCCATGGAAAACCTCCGCATGCAAGCCCCCATCCAATACCACCGCGCTGACGACGGCATCGTCACGCTGACCTTCGACGCGCCCGGGCAGAGCGTCAACACCATGACCGACACGATGCGCGAGTGCCTCGCGCAGCGCGTGAGCGAACTCGAAGCGGCCAAGGACGACGTCACCGGCGTGATCCTTAGCTCCGCCAAGGACACCTTCTTCGCGGGCGGCGACCTCAAGCGCCTGTACGACATGCAGCCGGCGGACGCGGCCCGTTTGTTCGAAGCCACCGAGCGCGGCAAGAACAGCCTGCGCCGCCTGGAGAAGCTCGGCAAGCCCGTGGTCGCCGCGCTCACCGGCACGGCGCTCGGCGGCGGCTTCGAGATCGCGCTCGCCTGCCACCATCGCATCGCGCTGGACAAGCCCAAGGCCCAGTTCGGCCTGCCCGAAGTCACGCTGGGCCTCATGCCCGGCGCGGGCGGCGTGGTGCGCCTGAACCGGCTGCTCGGCCTGGCCGCGAGCCAGCCGTACCTGCAGGACAGCAAGCTGATGTCGCCCGCCGAGGCGCTCAAGGCCAAGCTGATCCACGCGGTGGCATCGACACCCGAAGACCTGGTTGCACAGGCCCGTGCCTGGATCCTGGCCAACCCGACGGCGGCCCAGCCATGGGACACGCCCGGCTACAAGCCGCCCGGTGGCTGGACCGACGCGCCAGAGGCCAAGCGCTGGATCTCCACCGCGGCCGCCCAGGTGCGCGCCAAGACGCGCGGCTGCTATCCCGCGCCGGAAGCTGTCGTCTGCGCGAGCCTGGAGGGCATGCAGGTCGACTTCGACACGGCCAGCCGCATCGAGACGCGCTACTTCGTGCAGCTCGTCACGGGCTCGGTGTCGAAGAACATCATCGGCACCTTCTGGTTCCGTGCCAACGAGATCAAGTCCGGTGCGCAGCGGCCTGAAGGCGTGGAGAAGAAGCCGGTCAAGACACTGGCCGTGCTGGGCGCCGGCATGATGGGCAAGGGCATCGCCTACGTCGCGGCCACGCGCGGCATCGACGTGTGGGTGAAGGATGCAACCCAGGCGCAGGCCGAAGGCGCCATCGCCGCGGCCGACAAGCTGCTGGCCAAGCGCGAGGAAAAGGGCGAGCTCGACGCGGCCAGGCGCCAGCAGACGACCGCCCGCATCCATGCCACCGACCGCTACGAAGACCTGGCCCACGTCGACCTCGTGGTGGAAGCCGTGCCGGAGAACCCGGCGCTCAAGGCCGACATCACGGGCAGCGCCGAGCCGCTCCTGCGCGGCGACGCCGTCTGGGCCTCCAACACCTCGACCTTGCCCATCACCGGGCTCGCGAAGGCATCGACGCGGCCCGATCGCTTCATCGGCCTGCACTTCTTCTCGCCGGTGCACCGCATGCAGCTGGTGGAAGTGATCAAGGGCGCGCAGACCTCGAAGGAAACGCTGGCGCATGCGCTTGACTTCGTGATGCAGCTGGGCAAAACGCCCATCGTCGTCAACGACAGCCGCGGCTTCTTCACCAGCCGGGTGTTCAGCACCTTCACGCGCGAGGGCGTGGCCATGGTGGGCGAGGGCCAGGACCCGGCCAGCATCGAGGCGGCGGCCATGTTCGCGGGATTCCCTGTGGGACCGCTGGCCGTGCTCGATGAGGTGAGCCTCGCGCTGTCGTACAACAACCGGCTGGAAACGCTCAAGGCCAGCGCGGCGGAGGGCCGGCCGATGCCGGCCCACCCGGCCGACGCGGTGATGGAGCGCATGCTCGGCGAGTTCGGCCGCAAGGGCCGCGCCGCGGGCGGCGGCTTCTACGACTATCCGGAAAGCGGCAAGCAGTTCTGGCCCGGCCTGGCTCAGCACTTTGTTTCCGGCGGACAGTTCCCGCAGCAGGACAAGCAGGACCGGCTGCTGTTCTGCATGGCGATCGAATCGGTGCGTATCCTGCAGGAAGGCGTGCTCGACAGCGCCGGCGACGGGAACATCGGCTCGGTGCTCGGCATCGGCTTTCCGCGCTGGACCGGCGGCGTGTTCCAGTTCCTCAACCAATACGGCCTCGACAAGGCTGTCCATCGTGCCGAGTACCTCGCCGAGCACTATGGCGAGCGCTTCGCGCCGCCGCAACTGCTCAAGGACAAGGCCCGCGCCTGCGCCGCGTTCTAGTCATTCATTCAAGGAATCCAGCAAATGATCCGTATCAAGAACCTGCTGACCGCGCTGTTGGTGATGGCGGCGGCCCTGCTTGGCGCGCCGGCCGTGGCGGCCGACTATCCGAGCCGGCCGATCAAGATCATCGTGCCCTACGCGGCCGGCGGCACCATCGACGTGATGGCGCGCACGCTTGCGCCCAAGCTCGGCACCGCGCTGGGCCAACCGGTGGTGGTGGAGAACCGTCCCGGCGGCGGCACGATGATCGGCGCGGACGCGGTGGCGCGCGCCGATGCCGACGGCTACACGCTGTTCCTCGGCTCGAACGCGGCCTTCACCATCAGCCCGCAGATCATGCCGAAGATGAACTACGACCCGCTGCACAGCTTCGCGGCCATCGGCACGCTGGCCGCGTTTCCGAACCTGATCGTGGTCAAGCCCGATTCGCCCTACAAGAACCTGGCGGAAATCGTGGACGCAGCGCGCAAGGATCCCGGCAAGCTGAGCTATGCCTCGTTCGGGGTCGGCAGCACCGCCCAACTGTCGGGCGAGGCGATCAAGGTCATGGCCGGCGTGGACATCATCGAAGTGCCCTACAAGAGCGGCGCGCAGTGCGTGCAGGCCGTCCTGGCGAGCGAGGTGACTTTCGGATTCGACACGGCCGTGGGCTCGGTGCAGCGCGTCAAGGCGGGTCAGTTGCGCGCGCTGGCGGCGACGTCCGGCACGCGCTTGAGCGACCTGCCGCAGGTGCCGTCCATCACCGAAGCGGGCTATCCGACGGCCGAGGTGATTGCCTGGGTCGGCATGTTCGCGCCCGCGGCCACGCCGGCGCCGGTGCAGAAGACGCTGGCGACTGCGCTGCAGAAGCTGATGAACGACCCGGAAGTCAAGCGCCAGTACGCGTCCCTGGGCGTGCAGGCCAACTACACCGATGGCGAGGCGACCATGAGGATGATGCGCAGTGAATACGTGCGCTTCGGCGTGCTGGTCGAGAAGGCCAAGATCAAGGCGCAATAAGGCGCGCGGCGTGCTTGTCTTGCGGGCTGGTATTCCTCCGGCCCCAGGATGAGCACGCTGCGCTTCAAGCCATCCAGGCGGTCCTTGCCGGCAACCCCTGGTTCAATAGTCGGACGCGGAATTCCTTCCGCGCCGCAAGTCCGGCAACCACGTTTCCCAGTTCACCTCGCGGCCCCCGCGGCCGGCCGAGGACTTCGACACCATGTCCATCCGCGAAATCCGTTCGCGGACTGGACGTGAAGGAAGACACCGGCGCACCGGTGAATCTCAGCTAGACGACTTGTAGTGATCGACCGAGCCGCTTGAGGCGCCTCGATGACGCCCCGACCCTCAGTGCATGGGCCGAGGGCGGCCGATCTGCCTGCGACGCGGCTCGCGTTTCCATTTGTCATGCAAATTGAACAAAGGGTTTATCCCTATGCGCGGCTGGCCGGCAAACCCTAAACTTCGCTCTGTCGTTTCACAAATAAAACAATGTTTCATTAGTGAAACCAGCGGGTCCAGGAATTCCAGTCCGACGCTCCCTCCCCGGATTTCCGCAGACCGGCTTTCAGTTCGCACCCTTTTTCGCACAGGTCGCAACCATGATGAAGCAATCACGTCGCCAGGTTCTCGCACTCGCAATGTCCGCCGCCGCTGCTTGTGCCGCCGCGCCGGCCTTGGCCCAAAGCTACCCGTCCAAGCCCATCACGCTGGTGGTGGCCTACCCGGCAGGTGGTGACACCGATGCGCTGGCCCGCCTGTTCGGCGAAAAGCTGTCCACCCGCCTCGGCCAGCCCGTCGTGGTCGACAACCGGCCCGGCGCCAGCGGCGTCATCGGCAGCAGCTACGTGGCCAAGGCGCCCGCCGACGGCTACACGCTGTTGCTGGCGCCCAGCACCTTCTCGATCGCGCAACTGGTCTTGAAGACCAGCAGTTCGGCCGGCTACGACGTGTTGAACGGCTTCACGCCGATCATCGAAACGGGAACGCTCCCGCTGTTCCTGGTCGCGGGTTCCGGCGCCGGCATGAAGACATTCAAGGACGCGGCGGCTGCGGCAAAGACCCAATCGCTGTCCTACGCCAGCCCAGGCAGCGGCTCGCCAATGCACATCCTCGGCGAACTCGTCAACAAGACCGTTGGCATCGACCTGCATCACGTGCCGTATCGCGGCGTGGCACCGGCCGTGAACGATGTGCTGGGCGGCCACGTGCCCCTCACCTACATCACGCTCGGCCCTGTGGCGCCTTACATCCCCGGCGCGAAGATGGTGCCGCTGGCCGTGGCTGACAGCAAGCGTTCGCCGCTGGCACCCAACGTGCCGACCTTCGAAGAGCTTGGCTACAAGGGCCTGGAAGTGGGCGCGTGGCACGGTGTGTTCGGGCCCAAGGGCATGCCGGCCGATGTGGTCAAGACGCTGAACGCGCACTTCAACGAAATCCTGAAGATGCCCGACGTGGTGTCGCGCATGGCCACGCTGGGCGCTATCCCGCTCGGCGGCGCGCCGGAGACGCTCGCGAAGACCAATGCCGCCGACTACGAGCGCTTCGGCAAGGTCATCAAGGACCTCGGCATCCAGGCCGACTGACCGGCACCCGACCCGCATCCGAGCCAACGCCAGGACACCATGACCGACATCAAAGCAGTTCCCGATCTCGACAGCCTGCAAACGCTGCTGAACGAGTTGCCCACCAACCTCCTCGCCGGACGCCGCGTGCTGGTGACGGGTGCTGCCCGTGGCCTGGGCCTGGCGTTTGCCAAGTGCATCGCCAAGGCCGGCGCCAGCGTGGTGCTGGCCGACATCCTGGCCGACCTGGCGCAGGCCGAAGCTCAGGCGCTGCGCGAAGCGGGCTTCACGGCCCACGGCGTGGCGCTCGACCTGTGCGACCCGGCGTCGATCGAAGCCTGCGCGGCCACCGCGACGCAACTGCTCGGCGGCCTGGACGGGCTGGTCAACAACGCCGCGATCACCAACTCCGGCGGGCGCGACGCGCATGCGCTGGACATCGCGGTGTGGGACCTCGTGATGGACGTCAACGTGCGCGGCAGCTGGCTCATGAGCCGCGCCTGCCAGCCGGCGCTGGCCCAGTCGGGCCGCGGCGCCATCGTCAACCTCGCCTCCGACACGGCGCTGTGGGGCGCGCCCAACCTGCTGGCCTACGCGTCCAGCAAGGGCGCGGTGATCTCGATGACGCGCTCGCTGGCGCGCGAATGGGGCGGCGACGGCATCACGGTCAACGGCGTGGCGCCCGGCCTCACGCTGGTCGAAGCGACCGAATACGTGCCCATGGCGCGCCACCAGAAGTACCTGGAAGGCCGCGCAATTCCCCGCGAACAACAGGCGGTGGACGTCTGCGGCGCGGTGCTGTTTTCCCTTTCCGGCCTGTCGCGCTTCGTGACGGGCCAGTTGCTCGCCGTCAACGGCGGGTTTGTGATGCATTGATTTTTTCGACCAAGGAGTTTCCCGATGAGCGATCTATCCGAACAAAAAGGCATCGACCAACCGAGCTGGGCGCGCCCCGACGGCTCGAGCTTCGAGCAGTGGATGACCAGCCGCGTCGCGCGCTTCTCGACGCGCAAGTACGACTGGAACGCCCTGAAGTTCCAGGCCGACTACGACCCCAAGTTCCGCCGCGCGCAGATGCGCTACATCGGCACCGGCGGCACGGGCGTGGCCAGCGACATGAACACGGTTCCCGCGGAGAACTTCACCTTCTCCACGATGGTGATTCCCGCCGGCCACGAAGGTCCGCCGCACCTGCACACCGACGTGGAAGAAGTGTTCTTCGTGCTGCGCGGCAAGCTGAAGGTGGTGCTGACCACGCCTGAAGGCGATCGCTTCGAGACCGTGCTGAGCGACCGCGACCTGGTCTCGGTGCCGCCGGGCGTGTACCGCGAGGAGATCAACATCGGCGACGAAGACGCGCTGATGTGCGTGATGCTGGGCGCCAAGGTGCCGGTCACTCCGACCTATCCGGCCGACCACCCGCTGGCCAAGATCAAGCGCTGAGAGAGGCAATGATGAACGACGCCGCCGTGATCCAGACGCCCGCGCTCCCGCCCTCGGAGCTCGAACGCCTCGATGCGCGCTTCCCGGCGCGCAGCGTGGCGGTGCGGGGTGGCGCGGTGTCGGTGCGCGAGTGCGGCAACGGCCCGGCCATCGTTTGCCTGCACGGCATCGGCTCGGGCGCCGCTTCGTGGCTCGACACCGCGCTGCTGCTGGAAGCGGACGCACGCGTCATCGCATGGGACGCGCCGGGCTATGGCGAATCGACGCCGGTCGACGCGGCGGTGCCCACGGCGGCCGACTTTGCGGATCGCCTGCATGGCCTGGTCGATGCACTCGGCCTGGCGTCGTTCGTGCTCGTCGGACATTCGCTCGGTGCGCTCACCGCGGCTTGCGCAGCGCGCCCGGGTTCGTCGCTTGCAGCGCGCATCCGGCAACTCGTGCTGATCAGTCCGGCCGGCGGCTACGGTGCGCCGTCGCGTGCCGAAGCGAGCCAGCGTGTTCGCACGCAACGTCTCGCGACGCTGGACCAGATCGGGATCGCCGGCATGGCCGCGCAGAGCGCGGCCCGGCTCCTGTCCGAGGGTGCCGGCACGCAGGCCCGCCAGTGGGTGCGCTGGAACATGGCGCGCCTGAACGAGTCGGGCTACCGACAGGCCGTCGAACTGCTGTGCGGCGGCGACCTGCTGGCCGAACTGCCGCCGGCGATGCCGGTGCGCGTGGCCGTGGGAGAGCGCGACGTCGTGACGACACCGGAATCGTGCCGCGAGGTCGCCGACGGGTGCGGCGTTGCGCTCGAACTGATCGCCGACGCGGGGCATGCCAGCTACGTCGAGCGACCGCAAGCCGTCGCCGCGCTGCTGCGCGACGTGCTCGCCACCTGATCAACACCTAGGAAACGACATGACCAACGAAGTGATGGACGAAGGCGCGGACCGCTACAACGTGCCCGCGCTCGAACGCGGACTGCGCGTGCTGTGCGAGTTCAGCCGCGAGAACCGCACGCTCTCCGCGCCCGAACTTTCGCGCCGCTTCGACCTGCCGCGCTCGACCGTGTTCCGACTGCTCACCACACTGGAGAACATGGGCTTCGTCGAGAAGACCGATGGCGGGCGCGACTATCGCCTCGGCCTGGCCGTGCTGCGCCTGGGCTTCGAATACCTGGCCTCGCTCGAACTCACGCAACTGGGCATGCCTTTGCTGCAGCGCCTGTCGGATGAACTCCACACGCCTTGCAACCTGGTGGTGCGCGACGGCCGGCACATCGTCTACGTCGCGAAGGTGGCGCCGCCATCGCCCTTCACGAGTTCGGTCACCGTGGGCACGCGCCTGCCGGCACACGCCACGGTGCTCGGCCGCGTCCTGCTGGAAGACCTGACGCTGCCGCAACTGCGTGCGCTCTATCCGGAGGACAAGCTCGAAAGCTTCTCGCCGCGCACGCCGAAGACGGTCAACGAACTCTTCGACATGGTGCAGGGCGACCGCCAGCGCGGCTACGTGCTGGGGGAAGGCTTTTTCGAAGCCAACATCTCGACCGTGGCCGCACCGGTGCGCGACCACAGTGGCCACATCGTGGCTGCGCTGGGCGCCACGATCACCTCGGGCTCCATCGAGGAGAGCCGCATCGCCGAAATGGTCCTGCGCATCCGCAGCACCGCCGACGACATCTCCGGCTTGATGAACTACTCGCCCGCGGCCGCCAGCAAAGTGGTTCCGCTGCGCGGCGGCGACCGCGCCTGAGCGCGACCGGACTGACCCGACCATGACCTCATCGCTCATCACTTCAAGCTTCTTCGCGCCCGACGCCCTGGCCGGCCGCGTGGCCGTGGTCACCGGCGGCTCCTCGGGCATCGGCCTGTCGACCGTCGAGCTGCTGCTGGACTGCGGCGCTGCCGTGGCGCTGTGCGGGCGCAACGCGGAGCGGCTGGACCGCGCCGTGGCCGGCCTGCGTGCCACGCGCCCGCAGGCCAGGCTCTTCGCGCAGACCTGCGACGTGCTCGACGGCGACGCGGTGCGCAGCTTCGCGGCGCAGTCCGAAGCCGCGCTCGGCCCCGCGTCGATGCTCGTCAACAACGCCGGGCAGGGCCGCGTCTCCACCTTCGCCGACACCGACGACCGGGCCTGGACCGAAGAGCTGCACCTGAAGTTCTTCTCGGTAATCAACCCGACGCGCGCCTTCCTGGCGCAGCTGACGGCGCAGCGCCAGGCGCTCGGCGATGCGGCCATCGTGTGCGCCAACTCGCTGCTGGCGCGCCAGCCCGAGCCGCACATGGTGGCGACCTCGGCGGCACGCGCCGGCCTGCTCAACCTGGTGCGCTCCCTGGCCACCGAGTTCGCCCCGCAGGGCGTGCGCGTCAACGGCATCCTGATCGGCCTGATCGAGTCGGGCCAATGGCGCCGCCGCTTCGAGGCGCGCGAGGACAAGGCGCTCGACTGGGCCGCGTGGAGCGGCCAGCTCGCGCACGACAAACACATTCCGCTGGGTCGCCTGGGGCTTCCATCCGAAGCCGCACGTGCGATTCTTTTCCTGGCAACGCCGCAGTCTTCCTACACGACGGGCAGCCATCTCGACATCTCTGGAGGCCATTCCCGCCATGCGTAATTCAAACAACCCCGTCACCGTCGGCGCAGTCGTCGCGGCCTTCCTCGAACAGTGCGGCGTCAAGGCTGCGTTCGGCGTGATCTCGATCCACAACATGCCGATCCTGGACGCGTTCGCGCAGCGCGGCGCGATCCGCTTCATCTCGGCACGCGGCGAAGCCGGCGCGGGCAACATGGCCGACGCCTATGCGCGCTCCACCGCCAGCCTGGGCGTGTGCATCACCAGCACCGGCCCGGCCGCGGGCAACATCGCCGGCAGCATGGTCGAGGCGCTGACCGCCGGCGCACCGCTGCTGCACATCACCGGCCAGATCGAGACGCCGTACCTGGACAAGGGCATGTCGTACATCCACGAGGCGCCCGACCAGCTCACCATGCTCAAGGCGGTGTCCAAGGCGGCCTTCCGGGTGCGCAGCATCGACAACGTGCTGGGCACCCTCAAGCGCGCGGTGCAGGTGGCGCTCACGGCCCCGACCGGCCCGGTCAGCGTGGAGATCCCGATCGACATCCAGTCCGCGCTCACGACGATGCCGGCCGACCTGTCGCCGCTGCCCGTCGAAGCGGCCGTGCCCTCGCAGGCAGGCCTGGACGCATTGGCCGCGGACCTGGCCAAGGCCAGGCGCCCGATGCTGTGGGTCGGCGGCGGTGCACGCCATGCAGGTGCCGCCATCCGGCGCCTGCAGAAGCTGGGCTTCGGCGTCGTCACCACGACGCAAGGCCGCGGCACGGTGCCTGAAGACGATGCCGGCTCGCTCGGCGCCTACAACATCCAGAAGCCGGTCGAGGCGCTCTACCAGACCTGCGACGCGATGGTCGTGGTGGGCTCGCGCCTGCGCGGCAACGAGACGCTCAAGTACGAACTCAAGCTGCCGCGCCCGCTGTACCGCATCGACGCCGACGGCGCTGCCGAAGGCCGTGGCTACGCCACCGAAGCCTTCGTCTGCGGCGACTCCGCGCTGGCCCTGGACGGCCTGGCCGACCGCCTCGAGGCTGCCGGCTACAAGGCCGACCCCGCGCTGCTGAAGGACCTGCGCGCCGCGCACGACCAGTCCGTCGCCACGCTGCGCGACGGCCTGGGCCCGTACGCCGAGCTCGTCAAGCAGATCCAGGCCATCGCCGGGCGCAACTTCAACTGGGTGCGCGACGTGACCGTCTCCAACAGCACCTGGGGCAACCGCGAACTGCGCGTGTTCGAACCCAGCGCCGGCGTGCACGCCACGGGCGGAGGCATCGGCCAGGGCATGCCCATGGCGATCGGCGCGGCCATCGGCGCGACCGAGACCGGCTCCGGGCGCAAGACCTTCTGCCTGGCCGGCGACGGCGGCTTCATCCTGAACCTGGGCGAACTCGCCTGCATGGTGCAGGAGCAGGCCAACATGGTGATCGTGCTGATGAACGACAAGAGCTACGGCGTCATCAAGAACATCCAGGACGTGCAGTACGGCGGCCGGCGCTGCTATGCCGAGCTGCACACGCCCGACTACGAGCTGCTGTGCAGGTCGCTGGCGCTGCCGCATGCGCGCGTGAAGAACCTGGACGAGCTGAAGGGCCGGCTGGCAACCGCCGTGGCCACGCCGGGTCCGTTCCTGCTGGAGATCGACATGCTGTCCATCGGCGGCTTCAAGACCACCTTCGCCGGCCCGCCGACCAACACCATCACGCAGATCCCCGCGCTCGGCACGGCTGCCGTCGCCGGCAAGTGAGCGCACGGCCATGATGCGCGTTGCACTCATCGGCTGCGGTGCCATCGGCACCTCGATGCTCGAACTGATCCAGGGCGATGCGACCCTGGCGGTCGTGGCCATCGTCGTGCCGGACTTCGGCGTGGCGGCGGCGCGCGCGGCCGTCGCGACCCTGGCGCCCGGCGCCGAGGTCGTGACCAGCGTGCCCGCTGCCGGCATCGACCTGGTGGTGGAAGCCGCCGGCCATGCGGCCATCGAGGCGCACGTGCTGCCGGCGCTCAAGCGCGGCCTGCCGTGCATCGTGGCATCGGTGGGCGCGCTGTCGGCCGCCGGCCTGGCCGAGCAGCTCGAACAGGCCGCACAGGCGGGCCAGACCCAGGTGCAGCTGATCGCCGGCGCGATCGGCGCCATCGACGCACTGGCCGCTGCGCGCGCCGGCGGGCTCGATGCCGTGCGCTACACCGGCCGCAAGCCGCCGCAGGCCTGGACCGGCACGCCGGCCGAGCAGGGCCGCGACCTTGCCACGCTGGCGCTGGAAACGGTGATCTTCGAAGGCAGCGCCCGCGAGGCCGCATCGCTCTACCCGAAGAATGCCAACGTCGCTGCCACCGTGTCGCTGGCCGGGCTCGGCCTGGACCGCACCCGCGTGCGCCTGATCGCCGACCCCGGCGTGACCGAGAACGTGCACGTCGTGGAGGCTGAAGGCGCCTTCGGCAGCTTCGAGCTGACCATGCGCAACAAGGCGCTGGCGGCCAACCCCAAGACCTCCGCACTCACCGTCTACAGCGCGGTGCGCGCCATGCGCAACCGCGTTGCGCCCATGGCGATCTGAACCATTGCGACCTGAACCAAAGAACCGGGACCTCACGATGTTTTCTTCCGAACTCCTTCCCGTCAACATCGCAGGCCAATGGCGCCTGGGTGGCGGCGATGCCTACGAGAGCCTGTATCCGGCCACCGGCGAGCCGATCGCACGCCTGAACGCGGTGAGCGTCGCCGACGTCGACGAGGCCATCGAGCGCGCACACCACGCCTTCATGACCAGCGGCTGGGCGCAGAAGCTCCCGCACGAGCGCGCCGCGGTGCTGCACCGCGTGGCGCACCTGATCCGCGAGCAGGGCGAAACGCTGGCGCAGAAGCAGCGCCTGGACAACGGCAAGCCGATCAACGAGACGCGCGCCCTGGTGGCCAGCGCCGCGGGCACCTTCCAGTTCTTCGCGGCCGCGCTGGAGACGCTGGAAGAAACCATCACGCCCTCGCGTGGCCCCTTCGTCACGATGAGCGTGCACGAGCCGATGGGCGTGGTCGCGGCGATCACGCCGTGGAACTCGCCGATTGCGAGCGAGGCGCAGAAGCTCGCCCCCGCGCTGGCCGCGGGCAACGCCGTCGTCGTGAAGCCGGCCGAGGTCACGCCGCTGATGGCGCTCGAACTCGCCCGCATCTGCGAAGAGGCCGGCGTGCCCAAGGGCATCGTCAGCGTGCTGCCGGGCAAGGGCTCGGTCATCGGCGACGCGATCACCAAGCATCCGCTCGTGAAGCGCGTGTCCTTCACCGGCGGCACCACCACCGGCAAGCACATCGCGCACATCGCGGCCGACAAGATGATGCCGGTGTCGCTGGAGCTCGGCGGCAAGTCGCCGACCATGGTGCTGGAGGACGCGGACCTCGACCATGCGGTGAGCGGCGTGCTCTACGGCATCTTCAGCTCGTCGGGCGAATCGTGCATCGCGGGCTCGCGCCTGTTCGTTGCGCGCTCGATCTACGACGAATTCCTCACGCGGCTGGCCGAGGGCGCGAACGCACTGCGCGTGGGCGACCCGGCCTCGGAGCAGACGCAGATGGGCCCGCTGATCACGGCCAAGCACCGCGAGGGCATCGAGCGCTATGTGGAGCTGGGCGTGTCCGAGGGCGGGCGCATCCGCACCGGCGGCGTGCGCCCGCACGGCAACGGCCGCGACAAGGGCTATTTCTACACGCCGACCATCCTCGAAGGCCTGACCAACAACGCGCGCATCAGCCAGGAAGAGATCTTCGGGCCGGTGCTGGTCGCGATGCCCTTCGACAACGAGGAGGAATTGATCGCGCAGGCCAACGACAGCGTCTACGCACTGGCTGCCGGTGTCTGGAGCCGCGACTTCAAGCGCGCCTGGAAGCTGGGCCGCGCGGTGCAGGCCGGCACGGTCTGGGTCAACACCTACAAGCAGTTCTCGGTGTCCACGCCGTTCGGCGGCTGGCGCGACAGCGGCCTGGGCCGCGAGAAGGGCCGCGAAGGGATCTTCCAGTACATGGAGCAGAAGAGCATGTACTGGGGCACCAACGAACAGCCGCTGCCCTGGGCAGGCATATGAAACACCCCCGAAGCGCCTGCGGCGCCTCCCCCTCCAGGGGGCGATACCAGCGGCCCGGCAGAGCCGGTTCCGCGGTATCCCTGGAATTTGACGGCGACGGTTTGATGCGTCGCGAGTCGCGCGATAGCGCAATGGAGAAATTGAAATGAGCGTCCTTGGCATTGACCAGATCACCTATGCGGCAGACGACCTGCCGACCAGCAAGCGCTTCTTCGCCGACTGGGGCCTGGCCCTGAAGGCGGAAGCCGCCGACGAACTCGTGTTCGAGTGCCTCAATGGCTGCCGCGTCGTGGTCGCGGCGTTGGACAAGCCCGGCCTGCCCGCCGGCATGGAAGAGGGCCCGACGCTGCGTGAAGTGGTGTGGGGCGTGGAGAGCGAGGCCGACCTGGAGCGCTACGCCGCAGCGATCGCGAAGCAGCCCGGCTTCGTCGACGCCAGCGTCGAGGGGGCGCGCCGCATCGGCTGCACCGACCCGAACGGCCTGGCCGTGCGCCTGCAGGTGAGCCGCAAGCGCGCGGTGGAGGTCGATTGCGGTGCGATGAACACCTGGAACACCAAGCCGCGCGTCAACCAGCCCGCGCCGATCTACGAGCGCGCCACGCCGATCGAGGTCGGCCACGTGGTGTTCTTCGTGAGCGACGTCGCGGCGACCAGCGCGTTCTATCGCGACAGCTTCGGCTTCGTGTCCTCGGACAGCTACCCGAACCGGGGCGCCTTCATGCGCTGCGCGCCGGAGGGCGGCCACCACGACCTGTTCCTGCTGCAGCTGCCTTCGGGCAAGCGCGGACTGAACCACGTGGCCTTTACCGTACGCGACATCCACGAGGTGTTCGGCGGCGGCCTGCACTTCTCGCGCCGCGGCTGGGAAACGCAGCTCGGCCCGGGTCGCCATCCGGTGTCCTCGGCGTACTTCTGGTACTTCAAGAACCCGGCCGGCGGCCTGATCGAGTACTACGCCGACGAGGACCAGTTGACGGCCGACTGGCAGCCGCGCGAGTTCGAGCCGGGTCCGACGGTGTTTGCGGAATGGGCGGTCGACGGCGGCCTGGACGGCAATACGCGCCGCCAGAAGAATGTCGATGGCCCGCAGGGCAAGTTCCTCACCGAAAAGAAGTGAAGCACCCGATCATGAAACTCTCCTCGCCATTCCGAGCGCTTGCCACCGCAGCACTGATGGTTGCGGCGGCCACTTCCGTGTACGCGCAAAGCGACGCGCAGAAGCAACTCGCCTCCGACCGCTTCACCATCATCTCGCCGTTCCCCCCGGGCGGCCCGGTCGACGTGCTGGCGCGCATTCTTTCGGAAGGCCTGTCCAGGCGCTACGGCCAGGCTGCGGTGGTCGAGAACCAGGTGGGCGCGGCCGGCAACATCGGCATGGACAAGGTCAAGCGCGCCAAGGGCGACGGCCACACGCTGCTCGTGGTGCCGGCTGGCAACCTCACGATCAATCCGAGCCTGATGCCGGGCTTCCCGTTCGACATCGACAAGGACTTCGTGCCCGTCACGATGCTGGCAAAGGCGCCGAACGTGCTGGTCACCTCGCCGCAGTCGGGCATCAAGAACGTCAAGGACCTGGTGGCGCAGGCCAAGGCCAAGCCCAACACCTTGTCGTATGCGTCGCCAGGAGTCGGCAGCGGCCTGCATCTCGCGGGCGAACTGTTCAAGCAACAGGCCGGCGTCGACGTGTTGCACGTGCCTTACAAGGGCACCGCGCCTGCGCTCAATGACGTGATGGGCGGCGCCGTTCCGCTGATGTTCAGCAACCTGCCGGGCACGTTGCCCTTCATCAAGAGCGGCAAGCTGGTCGCGCTCGGCGTGACCGAAGCCAAGCGCACGCCCGTTGCGCCGGAGATTCCGACGCTTGCCGAGCAAGGCGTGCAAGGCGTGACCGTCACCTCCTGGTATGGCCTGCTCGCACCCGCCGGCCTGCCGCCGGCCGTCGCCGAACAACTTGCGAAGGACGCGGCCGAGATCCTCGCCACGCCCGACGTGCGCGAGCGGCTGAAGACCCAGGGCATGACCGATTCCACGATGAAGCCCGCCGAGTTCGCCGCCGCCATTCGCACGGAGACCGCAGTGTGGGCTCCGATCATCAAGTCCCGCCACATCGTGGCCGAGTAGCCGCGGCTACGAACCTCATTTTTCCTGCCCCCCATTCATTCCGATGGAGCGAACCATGACCGACCGTTACCTCGAACCAAACCAGGCGCGCCAACGCCCCACGACCACCTACGAAGACCTCTTGGGCGACGCGATCGAGCGCGCCTTCGCGGCCGGCGTCCATGACCTGCCCGGGTTGGTGGAAGCACTCAACCGCAACGGCCTGGCCAACCCCGATGGCCTGCCCTGGACCGAGGCGAACTACCGCGAAGCCATGGCCGTGCTCGGCGCCTGATCGATTCGACACCCCCTATTCAAGAGGAACACCATCATGACCACCCCCCACGATGACCCGGTCGACAAAGTACTCGAAGCCGGCCTGAAGGATCTCTGGTACCCGATCTGCCCCTCGGGCTTCATCAAGGAGTCGCCCGTCTCGCTGCGCCGCCTGGGCCGCAAGTTCGCCTTCTGGCGCGACCACGGCGGCAAGCTGCATGCGCTGGAAGACCGCTGCCCGCACCGTGGCGCGCCGCTGTCGCAGGGCGTGGTGCTGGGCGACCGCCTGTCGTGCCCGTATCACGGCGTCGAGGTGCGCTGCGACGGCGTCGTCATGCGCGTGCCCGGCAGCCCCGGTTGCAAGCTCGAAGGTTCGCAGGCCACGCGCTTCTTCCACGTGGAAGAAAAGGCCGGCGCCGTCTGGCTCTACAACTCCTCCGAATCGGTCGACACGCCGCCCCCGCTGGAACTACCCGAGCAGCTCACCAACGACACCGAGTATTCCGGCTTCCTGTGCTATGCCGAGTGGAAGGGCGACTACCGCTACGTGCTGGACAACCTGATGGACCCGATGCACGGCACCTTCCTGCACAAGCAGTCGCACTCGATGGCCGAGGGCGATTCGACCGCCAAGTTCGGCATCCGCGCGACCGACACCGGCTTCGTGTTCGAGAAGGAAGGCCAGCGCAACGTCAACTTCGACTGGACCGAATGGGCCGACACCGGCCTGCACTGGATGCGCCTGGAGATCCCGTACCCGAAGACCGGCGGCCCCGGCGGCAACTTCATCATCATCGGCAGCTACACGCCGATCTCCACGACGCTGTCGTGCGCCTTCCACTGGCGCGTGCGCAAGCTGCCGCAAGGCTGGGAGCGCGACACCTGGCGCTTCCTCTACAAGAACCGCCTGGAGGCGCGCCACTGGCACGTGCTGGAGCAGGACCGTGTGCTCATCGAGAACATGGAGCCCGACGCCAACCAGCACGAGCAGCTGTACCAGCACGACCTGGGCATCGTGCGGCTGCGCCGCCACCTGCGCAACTTGGCGACGCAGCAACTGCAAGCCAAGGAGCCGGCCACGGCCACGGCCTGACGCCACACCCGCGAACCCATCCGCGAACCCTACCTGCGAATCCATCCGCGAATCCATCCGCGAACCCATCCGCGAACTCACCTGCGAGGTCCTCCGCCATGTCATCCCCTACGCTGAACGCCCTGGTGCACACGATGCGCTATGAAGCGGACGGCATCGTCAGCGTCGAGTTCCGTCCGGCTACGCCGGCCGTGGACTTCCCCGCCTTCGAGGCCGGCTCGCACATCGACCTGCATCTGCCCAACGGGCTGGTGCGCAGCTACTCGCTGTGCAATCCGTCGACGGACCGCCAGCGCTACGTCGTCGGCGTGCTCAACGACCGCAAGAGCCGGGGCGGCTCGCGCTACGTGCACCAGCAACTGCGCGTGGGCATGACGCTGCCGATCTCGGTGCCGCGCAACAACTTCAAGCTGCAGGAGGAGGCGGGTCGCTCGGTGCTGGTGTCCGGCGGCATCGGCGTGACGCCGATCTGGTGCATGCTGCAGCGCCTCGTCGCGATCGGCCGGCCGGTGGAGCTCATCTACTGCGCGCGGGCCCGCAAGGAAGCCGCGTTCTGCGAAGCCATCACCGCGCTGGCTGCCGAGAAGTCGGTGCAGCTGACCTGGCACTTCGACGAGGAAAAGGGCGCGCCGCCCGATCTCGCCGCGCTGCTGGCCGGCAAGGGTGCCGACAGCCACTACTACTGCTGCGGCCCCACGCCGATGCTGGACAACTTCGAGAAGACCTGCGAGCAGCTGGGCTACGCCAACGCCCACATCGAGCGCTTCGCCGCCGTGCACGTGGAGGCGCCGAGCGCCACGCAAAGCTATGTGGTCGAGTGCGCGAAGAGCAAGAAGAGCGTCGAAGTGCCACCGGGAAAATCGATCCTGGACAGCCTCATCGATGCCGGCATCCACCCCGACCACAGCTGCAACGAGGGCGTGTGCGGGGCCTGCGAGACGAAGGTGCTGTCGGGCGAGATCGACCACCGCGACGGCATCCTGACCAAGGCCGAACAGGCGGCCAACAAGACCATGATGATTTGCGTGTCCGCTTGCAAGCGCGGCCCGCTCGTGCTCGACATCTGAGCCGACGCCACTTCCCAAAACCAAGAGAGAAAAAATGAAGAGAACTGTTGTGGCCGCGGCCGCATGCCTTGTCGCGTCCGTTGCCTGCGCGCAGTCCAGCGTGACGCTGTTCGGCGTGGTCGATGCCGCCGTCACCTATACGACCGGATCGGGGCCAGCCTACACGAGCAGGTGGCAGCTCACCAACAGCGCCAACTCGTTCAGCCGCCTGGGTTTCCGCGGCAACGAGGACCTCGGCGGCGGCCTGTCGGCAAGCTTCTGGCTGGAGGAAGGACTGCAGAACGACACCGGCACCGGCTTTGCGAGCAACACCAACAACCAGCTCAACGGTACCCTCGGCGCCGGTACCCTGACCTTCAACCGCCGCTCCACGGTCAGCCTCTCGAGCAGCACCTGGGGCGAGTTGCGCCTGGGCCGCGACTACACGCCCACCTTCTGGAATACCGCGATCTTCGACCCCTTCGGCACCGGCGGCGGCATCGGCGCGAACCAGCTGTACTTTTCGGGCCTGGGCGGCCTCGCGGCGCCCACCGGCACGCGCGCGTCCAACAGCGTGGGCTATTTCCTTCCGGCCAACCTCGGCGGCTTCTACGGCAGCGTGATGTACGCGGCGGGCGAGAACGTCTCGAACTCGACGCTGCCGCCCGCCACGCCAGGCGCCTTGCCGGTATCCAACAAGAACGACGGCAACTACGGTGGCGTGCGCCTGGGCTACCAGTCCGGGCCGGTGCACGTGTCCATCGCCACGGGCCTGACGACCTATGCCACGGGCGACCTGCGCGTCTCGAACCTGGGCGCGTCCTGGACCTTCGAGCAATTGATGGGCTTGCGCATCATGGGCGAGTACTACGTCGAGTCGCTGGGCGCCGTCGATGGCCGGGGTGGGCTGCTGGGCTTCAGCCTGCCGGTGGGCGCGGGCGAGATCAAGGCCTCGTATGCGCGTTACGTGCGCGACCCGGTGGGCAACGTGCCCAACCCGACGTCCTCCAAGCTCGCGCTCGGCTACGTCTACAACTTCTCCAAGCGCACCGCCGTCTACGCCACCGTCGCACGCCTGACCAACAGCAACGGCGCATCGCAGGCACTGGGCGGCGTCTCCACGTCGCCCAACCACGCATCCACCGGCGGCGAGTCCGGCATGCGCGTCGTTTTCTAAGCTCGCCCCACTACCCAGAGGACCGCAGCAATGCAAGCCAAGACATTTCGCTGGTATGGCGTCATCACGCTGTTCGTGATCGTTGCCATTTCCTACATCGACCGGATCAACATCGCGGTGTTGATCACCGATCCCGGCTTTCTCGCGCACATCGGCATCGAACGTGCCGACCGTGTGAGCCAGGGCTTGCTGGCCACGGCCTTCATGGTCGGCTACGGCATCTCGGCCTTCGTGCTGACGCCGTTCTGCGCGGCCCTGTTCGGCGTGCGCAAGAGCCTGATCTTCGGTCTGATCCTCTGGGGCGGCGTGACATTCATGACGCCTTGGTTCGACGGCTACGGGCTGGTGCTGGCTTCGCGCATCCTGCTCGGCGTGTCGGAAGGCCCGCTGTTCTCGCTGGCCTCGTCGTACATCAAGGCTCACTATGAATCCCGCGAGAACGGCAAGCCCAATTCGTTCGTGAACATGGGCACCGGCCTCGGCCTGGCGGTCGGCTATCCGTTCATCGGCTACCTGCTGGCAAGCTACCACTGGGAGACGTCGTTCTACGTGCTCGGCCTGGTGAACATCGCGATCGGCATTCCGCTGGTACTCGCGTTCGTCCACATGCCGGCAAACTACGCAGCCATGAAGAGGCCCGAGTCCGTCGGTGCCGCATTCCAGCAGGTGGGCGAGATCGTCAAGGGCGCGCTGCACACCCGCTACCTGATCCTGATCACCGTGCTCACGGCGGCGGCGCTGGCCTACCTCTGGGGCAGCAGCAACTGGCTGCCGACCTACCTGAAGGAGGCGCGCGGCTTCTCGCTGCGTGAGATGGGCTGGCTCGCCTCGCTGCCGCAATATGCGACGGTGCTGGCGGTGCTGGTGGGCGGCGTGGTCATCGACAAGATCGAGCGCCGTCACGTGCCCTTCATCTTCATGGCGGCGAGCGCGGGCGTGGCCCTGTCGGTGCTGCTGGCGATCAATGTGCACGACCCCTACACGGCAGCGTACAGCCTGATCGCCGCGAACTTCTGCTGGGGCCTGATGAGCCCGGCCATTCCCAGCACGGTGCAGTACTGCTCGCGTCCCGAGCACGTCGCCAGCGCCTTCGGCGTGGTCAACGGCACGGGCAGCCTGGTGGCCGGTTTCATGCCGGCGCTGATGGGTGGCGTGATCAGCGCGATGTCGACGGGCGCGGGCGCGACGGCGGGGTCCGGGTTCTTCGCCGGGTTCGCATTGCTGATCGGCACGCAGCTCGTGGTGTTCGTCTGTGGCTTCGTGCTGTGGGTGCGGGAGCGCCAGGCGGAGATGCCGGGCATGAACGCCAACCCGGCCTGAGGTGTTCGCCGGGTCTCCATTGGTGCATGATCCTGCCGCAGGTCATACCAATGGAGATGTTTCATGAAGTCCAAGCGTCCGGGGAAATCCGTCGTTCCGCAACCGCCGATGAAGCTCCTCCTCGGCAACCTCGGAGAACTCGATTCCAAGGCGCCCATCCAGAGCATGATGCGCCTGGCCCGGGAATACGGCGGCATCTACAAGCTCACCCTGGCCGGCAAGGACGTCCATGTCGTCAGCTCGCAGGAACTGGTGAACGAACTATGCGACGAGTCGCGCTTCGTGAAGCGCATCAGCGGGCCGCTCAAGCACATCCGTGACTTCGCGGGCGACGGCCTCTTCACCGCCTACAACAGCGAGCCCAACTGGGCCAAGGCGCACCGGCTGCTGATGCCGGCCTTCGGCCCGATCGGGGTGCGCTCGATGTTCGACCGCATGGTGGACATCGCCGACCAGATGTTCGTGAAGTGGGAGCGCTTCGGGCCGTCGGGCGTCATCGACGTGACGGACAACATGACCCGCCTCGCGCTCGACACGATCGCGCTGTGCGCGTTCGACGTGCGCTTCAACAGTTTCTACCAGAACGAGATGCATCCCTTCGTCGCGGCGATGGGCTCCGCGCTCGAAGAGGCGGGGCAGCGCGGCAGGCGGCCGAACGTCGTCTCGGAGCTGATGGTCGGCACCCGGCGGCGGTACGAAGCAGACCAGAAGATGCTGGCCCGCATCGCCGGCCAGCTCATCGTCGAGCGGCGGGCCGATCCGAAGGGCCTCGAGAAGAAGGACCTGCTCAACGTCATGATGAACGGCGTCGATCCGGTCACGGGCGAGAAGCTGTCCGACGAGAACATCCGCTTCCAATTGGTCACCTTCCTGATCGCGGGCCACGAGACTACCAGCGGACTGCTGTCCTTCACCTGCCAGTTGCTGGTGGAGAACCCCCGTGTGATGCTGAAGGCGCAGGCCATCGTCGACGAAGTGCTCGGCAACAACATGCCGCGCGTGGAGGACCTGGCGAAGTTGCGCTACATCGAGCAGATCCTCATGGAATCGCTGCGGCTCTGGCCCACCGCGCCCGCGTTCTCGGTCAAGCCGATCGAGGACACCCTGCTGGCCGGCAAGTACCCGCTCAGCTCGCGGGACACGGCGTTGGTGCTGGCGCCGTCGCTGCACCGCGACCCGGCGGTCTGGGGCGACGACGCCGAGGAATTCCGGCCCGAGCGCTTCGAGCCGGAACAGGCCGAGAAGCTGCCGCCGAACGCCTGGAAGCCGTTCGGCAACGGCGTGCGCGCCTGCATCGGCCGGGCGTTCGCGATGCAGGAATCGCAGATGGTGATCTCGATGATGCTGCAGCGCTTCGACATCATGCTCGACGATCCTTCGTACAAGCTCGAAGTCGCCGAGACACTGACCATCAAGCCGCACGGTCTGCTGATGCGCGCACGCCGCCGCGGAACCGGCGGCTTCGCGCTGCGAAGCGCCATCCCGGCCGTCAAGCAGAGCCTGGTCAAGGAGCAGCCCGAGGAAGTGCAGCTGCAGGACGATGCGCCGCGCCTGGTCGTGCTCTACGGCAGCAACACCGGCTCGAGCGAGATGTTCGCGCGGCGCATTGCCGCCGATGCGCCGCGGCAAGGCTATGCCGCCACCGTGGCCGAGCTGGACGACTTCGCGGGCACGCTGGCCGCGGGGATGACGGTCGTCGTCATCACGGCGTCCTACGAAGGCCAGGCGCCGGACAACGCGAAGAAGTTTGTCTCGTGGGTCGAAGCACGCGCGGCGGGCGAACTCGCGGACCTGCGCTTCGCGGTGTTCGGCTGCGGCAACCGCCAGTGGGCCCGGACCTACCAGGCGATCCCGAAGCGCATCGACGCAGCCTTCGCCGCGGCCGGCGGCAAGCCCCTGCGTCCGCGTGGCGAGACCGATGCGGGCGGCGACTTCTTCGGCGCCTTCGACAGCTGGTATGAAACCCTCTGGGACGATATCGGCAAGGCGTTGGGCCGCGCCGTCGCCGACAAGGCGCCCACGCCCACCTTCGACGTGGAGGTGCTCACCTCCGGACGCGAGCGGGCTTTGCAACTCCACGAACTCGAGCAGGGCGCGATCGTGGAGAACCGCGAACTGGTGAACACGGCCCGGCCCGGCGCGCGCTCCAAGCGCCACTTGCAAATCGCGCTGCCGGAGGGCATGCGCTACAAGAGCGGCGACTATCTCTCGGTGCTGCCGCGCAACCCCGAGGCCATCGTCGCCCGCGCCCTCGCGCGATTCGGCCTGGCCAGCGATACGCAGATCGTCATCCACCGACAGCCGGGCGCAGCCGCCACGCTGCCGGGCGACTACCCGGTGGCTGCGTACGAGGTGCTCTCCGGCTATGTGGAACTGGCGCAGCCTGTGACGCGAGCGCAGGTCGCCCAGCTTGCGGAGGCCACGCCGTGCCCGCCCGAACGCAAGGAGCTCGAGCGGCTCGCGGCCGAGGAGGTCTACGAAAAGGAAGTCCTGGGCAAGCGCGTGAGCCTGCTGGAACTGCTCGAGCGAGCGCAGTCCTGCGACATCGGCCTCGCACGCTTCCTGGGCATGCTGCCCACGCTGCGGCCGCGCCAGTATTCGATCTCGTCGTCGCCGCTCGCCAACGAGGCGGAGGCGAGCCTGACCATTGCCGTGCTCGACGTGCCGGCGATGTCGGGCCACGGCAGGTTCGAAGGCGTTGCGTCTTCCTACCTTGCGCGGCTGCAGGCGGGTGACCGGCTCTCGGTGGCGGTGCGGCCATCGCAGTCGGGTTTTCATCCGCCGGTGGATCCGCGCACGCCGATCGTGATGGTCTGCGCCGGCACCGGCGTCGCGCCGTTCCGCGGATTCCTCCAGGAGCGCGCCGCGCAGAAGGCCGCTGGCCGCGACGTGGGCCGCGCGCTGCTGTTCTTCGGCATCGACGATCCGGATGTCGACTACCTCTACCGTGACCAGTTCGCCAAATGGGAGGCGGCGGGCGTGGTGGAGATGCGGCCCGCGTACTCCGCCCGCCCCGAAGGCGACGTCATGTTCGTCCAGCATCGCGTCTGGCAGGACCGCGCCGACATCGGGGCCATGTTCGCCGCGGGCGCGCAGTTCTACGTCTGCGGCGACGGCAAGTACATGGCGCCAGCGGTGCGCGAGACCTTCCTCAAGATGTACCAGGGCGCAACCAGATGCGACGACGCGACGGCCCAGGCCTGGGCCGATCGCATGGAACACGAACACGGGCGCTACGTCTCGGACGTGTTTGCGTAGCGCGGGGCAGGAGCGCAACCAACCCGCGACCCACCGCGAGCAACAGTCGCAAAATATGTCGCCTCGACCGGTGCGTGCCGCGCTGGCCCATACCGGTCTTCCGCAAGGAGGCCCCGATGAAGTGGAACAGGTGGTGGTTGTTGCTTGTCTGCGCGCTGACGCTGGCTGTGGGCCCGCTGGTGGGAGCGCAGGCGCAGCCCAGGAAGATCCCGCGCATCGGCTATCTGGCGGCCGTCTCGGCCACCGCCGACGCGCCCCGCCTTGAGGCATTCCGGCAAGGGCTGCGCGAGCTTGGCTATGTGGAAGGGCAGTCCATCCAGATCGATTACCGCCACGAGAGCCTCGACCTGCAACGATTGCCCGCCCTTGCCGCCGAACTGGTCCGAAAGGACGTCGACGTGCTGGTCGCAGTCACCTCCAACGCCGCCGTGGCTGCGAAGAAGACCACCTCGACGATCCCGATCGTGTTCATGGGCGTCACGGATCCCATTGGCGCCGGTCTTGCCGAAAGCCTGGCGCGACCCGGCGGCAACACCACTGGCATCACCAACGTGGCGGGCGCCCTGGCCGGCAAGCGGCTCGAGTTGCTCAAGGAATTGAATCCCGCGGTCAGCCGCGTGGCGGTGCTGTGGGACCCCAGGGCGCCAGGATCCATACCGCAATGGGAAGCCAGCCAGGAGCCTGCACAGAAGTTGCGGCTTCAGCTCTACTCGATGCAGGTCAGCAACGTCGATGGCTATGTGGCTGCCTTCAGGGAGGCAGTGAAGGCTCGCAACAATGCCGTGTGGATCACGCTGAACCCGGTGGCCAACTCCAACCAGAAGCTGATTGCCGAACTGGCGATCGACAGCGGCTTGCCGTCGATCTGCGCGCGCAGCGACTATGCCGAAAACGGTTGCCTGATGGCCTACGGACCCGGCTATCAAGTCGAAGGCAGCGATGGCGCGCGCTATGTCGACCGGATCCTGAAAGGTGCCAAGCCGGCCGACCTGCCGATCCAGCAGCCGACCCAGTTCGAGCTGGTCATCAACCTGAATACCGCCAACCGGATCGGCCTTCTCGTTCCGCAATCCCTGCTGGACCGTGCGGACAAGATCGTGCGGTGAGTCGTCGTCTCGACACTGGCGTACCTGCATGCCCGTCAGGAAGATCTGCACCAGGGCCGAGGTGAAGAGTGCCATCGATATTGAGGCATGTCGGGATTTGCTGCTGGCTATTGGATGAGTCGATCCGCACGCACGAGCAGCGATGGCGGGATCGTCAGCCCGATCGCACTGGCCGTCTTCAGGTTCAGTACCAGCTCGAAGGTGGTGGGCCGTTCGATCGGCAGGTCCGCGGGCTTGGCACCCTTGGCGATCCGGTCGACGTACGAAGCGAGTCGCGCATAGGAATCGACCAGTCGCGGCCCGTAGGTGCAGAGTGCGCCGCTGTCCGCGAAGACCGGCCAGCCCGACATCACCGGCATCTTGCGCGCAGTCGCGAAGTCGATGATCTGGCGCCGGTTCGCCACCGCGAAGCTGTCGCTGAAGATCGACAGCGCGCGCGCCGGCGATGCGGCCATGGCCTCCAGCGACGATGCCAGCTCATCGCGCGTACGCACGGGAAAGTACTGCACCTGCAGGCCGAGTTTCCGGGCCGCACCGTCGGTGTATTCGCGCTCGATTTGCGAGCCGGCGTGTTCAGGGTTGGCCACGATGGCCACGTCGCGCAGGGCCGGCACCATCTCGCGCAGGATCTCGAGCAGCTTGCCGTTGATTTCGGCGGCCAGCAGCGTCAGGCCCGTCATGTTGGAGTCGGGGTGCGCAAGGCTCTTTGCAAAGCCGGCGGACACCGGGTCGCCGCTGAAGACATAGGCCACCGGCACGTTCAGCGGAATGTTGCCGACGACGTTCACGGCCGGCCCGCCCTGGGCCAGCAGGATGTCGACGGGCATGCGCTGGAGTTCCGCGACCAGTTCGGGGACACGCTCCACGGAATCGTTGCCGTACTTGAACTCGATGGCGAGGTTGCGGCCTTCGATATAGCCCAGCTGCGCCAGCGAAGCGCGCAGCGCCGCAACCACCGGCGCCAGGCTCGCGGCGGCCTGCGCCGTGACCCATCCGAGGCGCAGCACCTTGTCGTTCGAGGCGAGTGCCCGTGCGCTGTTCTGCATCAAAGCAAGGGCAAACGCGGTGCCCAGGACCGTGCGTCGTTTCATGGCGCGAGCGTGCGCTTTTCAACGAATGCACGCAAGGTACAAGCGCACTCGCGCAGCGTTGAATACGACCGGAGGCCTCGAGTGGACTCAAGCCGCCACGTAGATCGGAAAGCTTGCCTTCCATCCGTCCGCCGCACGCTCGAACGGAACCGTGACCGCTGCACGCTCCGATTCGGACAGGTTGCGCCAGACGAAGTCGCGCGCATTGCCCGGCGCGCCCGCCATGTAGAGCTGCGTGGTCAGCAGTTCGCGCTGGCCGAGCTTGACCTTCACGTGGATGTGCGGGGTGCGGCCCGAATAGGCCACCGGCCGGATCGTGCGGAACCGATAGCGGCCCTGCGCATCGACGGCCACCTTGCCGAAGCCCTGGAACGCGCGGGCGGCGCGGTCGCCGCCGTCGGCGGGGTGGTGGTAGTGGCCGGCCTCGTCGCATTGCCAGATCTCCACTTGCGCGCCCGCGAGCGGCCGCCCGTCGAGGTCGGCGACAGTGCCATCGACCCAGGTGGGTTCAGCCGCGCCGTAGGTCAGCGAGCCGTTGTGCAGCAGGTCGCTGTCGGTGTCGGCTGGCAGGGCGACCGGATAGAACGGGCCTTCGGTCTGCGCGGGCGTGGCGCGCCGCGCGGCCGGCGGTTGTGCACGCGCGCCGAGCCACATGGCGGGCAGCGCGACAAACGCGGCGGAGAGGGTCCGCCGCGGCAGACCCCGGGGGTGGTGTGTGGCGTTCATCGCCATGAGAGTCGAGGTCGTGCCGCTGCGTTCCATGCGATGCCGATGCATTTTCACGAGGTTTCCCTGATAGACCCTTCGCACTAGACCGCCCTCCCGCCGCTAAGCCATTAGCCAGATTTGCCGCCTTGCCCAAAGCATCGGAAACTGGGAATTTCTGGCAACCCTTGCCGTTGACGGAGCGCGGATGAGTTGGCGAACAAAAGTGGTGTGGAGCGAGGGGATGCTGTTGCAGCCCCAGCACCTTCAGCAGAGCGAGCGCCACGCAGACCATGCCCGGCACCTCCTGCTGCGCACCACCACGCCCTACGCATGGGGGTTCTCCGAACTCGAAATCGATGCCGCCGCGCTCACGCTGGGCAAACTTGCGCTCGTGCGCGCGGTAGGCATCTTCGGCGACGGCACCGTGTTCGACATGCCGGCCATCGACCCGCTGCCCGAGCCCATCGACATTCCGCCGACGATGCGCGAAGAGGCCGTGGTGCTGGCCTTGCCGCTGCGCCGCGCGGGCGCGCGCGAGGCCGATGCCGAAGGCTATGAAGACCTGGTGCGGCATCGCGTGCTCGAAGTCGAGGTGCCCGACTCCAACACCTCGGGCGATCGAACGGCGACCGTGCAGCTCGGCGCGTTGCACACGCGCCTCATGCGCGCGAGCGACACCACGGATGCCTGGACCACGATCAACGTCGCGCGCGTCGTCGAGCGCCGCGTCGACAACCAGGTCCAGCTCGACCGCATGCAGATACCGCCGCTGCTCGACGTGGCGGGCCACGCGGTGGTTCGCGCCTGGCTCGACGAGTTGCTGGGCCTGCTGCGCCAACGCGGCGAGGCGCTCGCCGGGCGCATGACGCAGGGCGGCACGGGCGGCGTGTCGGAGATCGCGGACTTCCTGCTGCTGCAAACGGTCAACCGCAACGAGCCGGTGTTCGCGCATCTGGCGAAGAGCGCCATGCTGCATCCGCAGCACTTCTTCGAGCAGGCACTTGCGCTGGCCGGCGACCTCGCGACCTTTCGGGATTCGCGGCGCGTGGCGCGCTTCGGGCCGTACATCCATGACGACCTGGCAATGAGCTTCCGGCCGGTGATGGACGACCTGCGGCGCAGCCTGTCGATGGTGCTCGAGCAGTCGGCCATCCGCATCGACCTGCACGACCGCGGGCGGGGCGTGTCGGTCGCGATGATTCCGGACGTCGAACTGCAGCGCAACGCGACCTTCGTGCTCGCGGTGATGTCGAACATGCCGAGCGAGGCCTTGCGCGCACGCTTTCCGCTGCAGACCAAGATCGGGCCGGTCGAGCGCATCCGCGACCTCGTCACGCTGGCGCTGCCCGGCGTGGCGATCACGCCGATGCCGGTGGCGCCGCGGCAGATTCCGTTCCACACGGGCGCCAACTACTTCGAGCTTGAAACGCGCAACAGCGATCTCTGGCGCCAGCTTGAAAAGTCGGGTGGCGTCGCGATGCACATCGCGGGCGATTTCCCCGGGCTCGACATGGCGTTCTGGGCAATCCGCAGCTAGCGGGAGACCACGATGAGCACCCCGGATCCGTTTGCCGCGTTTGAGTCCGAGCGCACCATCATCAAACCCAAGCCGCGCCTGCCGGGGCAATCGCCGCCGCCACCTTCGGGCGGCGGTGGTGGCGATGCGCCCGCGGTCGACATCGGCGAGCTGGGCCTGCTCAATCCGCTGGTCTCGGCGGCCGGCAAGTTGCTGGCGCTGACGGCGCGGCTGCGTACGCTGGTGCACGCGCCCAACGTGCCGGCGTTGCGGGCATCCACGGCCGAAGCGGTGAACCAGTTCGATGCCACCGCGCGGCGCGCCGGCGTGTCCAACGAATCGGTGCTGGCCGCGCGCTACGTGCTTTGCACCGCACTCGACGAAGCCGTGGCCAACACGCCGTGGGGCGCGCAGGCCGGCTGGAACAAGCAGGGCCTGTTGATCCAGTTCCACAACGAAGCGGTCGGTGGCGAGAAGGTGTTCCAGTTGCTCGCCAAGCTCGCGCAGGACGTGCCGAAGCACCGCCAGTTGCTGGAACTCATCTATTGCACGCTGGGCCTCGGCTTCGAGGGCCGCTATCGCGTCGTCGAGAACGGCCGTGCGCAACTCGACACCGTGCGGCAGCGGTTGGCGGAACTCATCAGGAAAGACCGGCCGCCGCTCGAAGCCGACCTGTCGCCGCATTGGCGCGGGCAGGGCGCGGGCACGACCAAGCTGCGGCATGCGCTGCCGCTGTGGGTGTTCGCGGCGGCGTTCGCATTGCTGCTCGCGCTGGTGTGGTTCGGCCTGCGCATCTCGCTCAACAACCGCTCCGACAGCACCTATTCGGCCGTGTCCTCCCTGCGGGTGCCCAACGTGCAGATCGCGCCGCCGGCCATCATGGCCAAGGCGCCGCGGCTCGCGAAGTTCCTGGAGCCCGAGGTCAAGCAGGGCCTGGTCACGGTCACCGACGAAGCCGACCGCAGCGTGGTGCGCCTGCGCGGCGATTCCTTCTTCGGCTCCGGCAGCGCCGATCCGATGCCGCAGTCGCTGCCTGTGCTGAAGCGCATCGGCGACGCGCTGGCCGAGGTCAAGGGCGACGTGCTGATCACCGGCCACTCCGACAACCAGCCGATCCGCTCGCTGCGTTTCCCGAGCAACTGGCACCTGTCGGCGGCACGTGCCGATGCGGTCAAGGCCGCCTTGTCCGCGCAGGTCGATCCGGCCCGCATGCGCTCCGACGGCAAGGCCGATGCGGAACCCGTCGCCCCCAATGACACGCCCGCCAACCGCGCTCGCAACCGCCGCGTGGAGATCGTGCTGCTCACCGAAAACGCCGGGGTGGCGAAGGCGGAGGTGAAGCAATGAAGACGCTCTTCGGCTGGATATTCAGCCCGGTGCTTCTCACGATCCTCGCGCTCATCGTGGTGAGCGTGCTGATCTGGTGGGTCGGCCCGCTGATCCATATCGGCACGCTGACGCCGCTCGAAAGCGAACTCTGGCGCTGGGTGACGATCGGCGTCATCGTGTTCGTGGTGCTGTTGCGCGCGGTGCTGCGGCGCTGGCGTGCGCGCAGTGCGAGCAAGGCGCTGACCGAAGGCTTGATGAAAGCCCCCGCCGCCGCGAGTGCCGGCGAGCCCGAGAGCGCCGAGCAGAAGATCCTCGACACGCGCTTCGGCGAGGCGGTGGCCACGCTCAAGCAGATGCGGCTGCATGCGGCCGGCAAGAAGCCGGGCCTGCGCGACTGGCTGTCGCTTTCGGGTGGCAGCTATCTCTACGACTTGCCCTGGTATGTGTTCATCGGCGCGCCGGGTGCGGGCAAGACGACGGCGCTGGTCAATTCGGGGCTTTCCTTTCCGCTGGCCGACAAGTTCGGTCCGGGCGCGATCCGCGGGGTCGGCGGCACGCGCAATTGCGACTGGTGGTTCACCGACGAGGCCGTGCTCATCGACACGGCGGGACGCTACACCACGCATGACAGCCACCAGTCCGAGGACAAGAGCGCATGGGAAGGCTTCCTCGGCCTGCTCAAGAAGTCGCGCCCGCGCCGGCCGTTGAACGGGGTGTTCCTCACGGTGAGCGTGCAGGACCTGCTGAGCCAGAACACCGAGGCACGCACCACGCTGGCCGCGTCGATCCGTGCGCGCCTGCTCGAACTCGACGGCAAGCTGACCACACGGCTCCCGGTGTATGTGCTGGTCACCAAGAGCGACCTGCTCTATGGCTTCAGCGAATACTTCGCCGATCTCGGCAAGGAGCAGCGTGCGCAGGTGTTCGGCTTCACGCTGTCGCCGGACGAAGGCGTGCAGTTGGCGGAGCAGGGCGTGGGCGCCGCGTTCCAGCGCGAGTTCGGCCTGCTGCACGACCGCATCAACAACGGCCTCGTCGACCGCATGCAGCAGGAGACCGATGGCACGAAGCGCGCGGCGATCTTCGGCTTTCCCGCGCAGTTCGCATCGGTGGGCCCACTGCTGCAGGACTTGCTGGACCAGGTCTTCACCGGCTCGCGCTTTGCGCAGCCGCCCTGGGTGCGTGGTGTGTACTTCACCAGCGGCACGCAGGAAGGCAGCCCGATCGATCGCGTCATGGGCAGCCTGGCAAGAAGCTTCGGTCTCGAACGCGCGATGCTGCCGCCACAGAAGAGCAGCGGCCGCAGCTACTTCCTCACCGCGTTGCTGAAGGAGGTCGTCTTCCCCGAGCAGCGCCTGGCCGGCGCCGACGTCAAGCTGGAACGCCGCCGCAACACGATCCGCCTTGCCGCCGTGTCGGCCATGACGCTGGTCACGCTGGCATTGCTGGCCGGATGGGGCTACAGCACCTGGCGCAACCTCGACTACCTGAAGTCGGTCGACGCGCGCATCGACCCTGCGAAGAAGACCCTTGCCGCGGTGCCGTCGCGCGTGCAGAACCTCATCGAAGTGGCGCCGGTGCTGCAGGGCCTGCGCAACATCTGGGAGACGCCGGAGAACGGCAATGGCGATGCGCCCCTGTCGATGGGCCTCGGCCTCTACCAGGGCGACAAGCTCGATGCGGCGGCCATGCTGGCGCATCAACGCGCGCTCAACGAGGTCTTCCTGCCCCAGTTGGCCAAGCGCATCGAGGACCAGCTTCGCACCGCGCAGAAAGACAACCTCGAGTACACCTACGAGGCGCTGAAGACCTACCTCATGCTGCACCAGCCGGACCGCTTCGACGCCGATGCGCTCAAGGCATGGATCACGCTCGACTGGAGCCGCAGCATCGACCGCGGCGTGCCCGAGGACCAGCGCAGGCTGCTCGAAGACCAGCTCGACGTGCTCATCGCGCAAGGCCCGCCGCGCTCGCCGCTGAAGATGGACGAGAACCTGGTGCGCAGCGTGCGCGCCATGCTGGCGAGCTATCCGCTGGAGCAACGCGTGTTCAGCCGGCTCAAGCGCAAGCGCATCACCAAGGACATTCCGGACTTCAGCGTGGCCACGGCCGCAGGCCCATCCGGTCCGCTGGTGTTCGAGCGCATCAGCGGCAAGCCGCTGACCGACGGCGTGCCCGGCATGTTCACCTTCGACGGCTATCACAAGCGCTTCCAGGCCGAGGTCACGGTGCAGACCGCGCTGCTCGCCAAGGAAGACCCGTGGGTGCTGGGGCTGGACCGCGGCACGGCGGACATCGCGAGGGACGTGGCCGGGCTCGGCGCGCTGACCGATCGCGTGCGCCGCCTCTACCTCGAGGAATACGTGAAGGTATGGGATGCGCTGCTGGCCGACGTGCGCGTGGTGCGCGGCGCCGGGCTCGACAAGAACATCGAGACGGCGCGCATCCTCTCGGCCAACCCCTCGCCGCTGGTGCTGTTCCTGCGCGCGGTGGTCAAGGAAACGACGCTGATCCCGCCGGAAAACGCCAAGGACGTGGTGTCCAAGGCCGCCGACACGGTGCGCAATACGCGCAAGGGCCTGGAAGACCTTCTCGGCGGCGACCCCAACAAGCCGGCGCTGGCGCCCGGCAAGCGCATCGAGAGCATCGTCGACGACCATTTCGAGGCGCTGCGCAAGTTCGTCACGCCGGCCGCGCCCGGTGGTCCCGCGCCGGTCGACGACTCGATCAAGGTGCTGAACGATGTCTATGTCTACCTCACGGCCGTCGACACGGCCGTCAAGGGCCGGACCTCGCCGCCGCCGGGCGACGCGGCCGGCAGCATCAAGGTCACGGCGAGCCGCATGCCGGAGCCTGTGCGCTCGATGGTCGAGAACCTGAGTCAATCGGGTGCCTCTCAGGCGCGCGCGGCCGAGATCGGCAACCTCGCGCTCGACCTCAAGCCGGTGACCGACTTCTGCGTGCGCGCCATCGCGGGCCGCTACCCCTTCGTGCAGGCCAGCAAGCGCGATGTGCTGCCCGATGACTTCGGTGCGTTCTTCGGCCCGGGCGGCCTGATGGACGACTTCTTCCAGAAGCGGCTGCTCGCGCTGGTCGACACCAGCACCAAGCCGTGGCGCTACAAGCCGGTCGCGGACAAGCCGGCCGTCAGTGCCGCGTCGCTGGCCCAGTTCGAGCGCGCCGCGCGCATCAAGGACATCTTCTTCCGGGCCGGCGGCAAGGGACCATCGATGCGGTTGGACTTCAAGCCGGTCGAGATGGACGCCAGCATCACGCAGTTCGTGCTCGACGTCGACGGCCAGCTCGTCAAGTACGCGCACGGCCCTGTCGTGCCGATGGCCGTGCAATGGCCGGGTCCGAAGGGCAGCAACACGGTGCGCATCGAAGTGAGCCCGCCATCGGCCAGCGGTCCCTCGGGCATGGCGGTCGACGGACCGTGGGCCCTGTTCCGTGCGCTCGACGACGGCCAGCTTGCCGCGGGCGATGCACCGGAAAAATTCTTCATCACCTTCCAGATCGGCGCGCGCACCGCGCGTTTCGAAGTGACGACCAACAGCGTGCAGCATCCGATCCGACTGAAGGAACTGCGCGAGTTCCAATGCCCGGAGGGGTTGTGAACGACCTCCAGTCGCTCAAGGTCGGCAGCGTGCCGGGCTGGTTCGGCAAGCTGCCGGGCATCGGCGACTTCGCGCACCGGCGCTTGCCGGATGCGTTCCGCGCGCAATGGGATGCGTGGTTGCAAAGCGGCCTGTTGAGCCTGCGCGAACGGCATGAGGCCGACTGGGTCGAGCGATTCCTGGAAGGGCCGCTGTGGTTCTTCGTGCTTGGGGAGCAGGTGGTGGGGCCACAGCCGTGGCTGGGCGTGCTGATGCCTTCGGTCGACAGCGTCGGGCGGTACTTTCCGTTCACGATCGCGGTGGAGCTGGACCTGTCGCACGACATGCCCGGGGACGAGGCCAGCGCGAGGATGCGCCGCTGGTGGTCGCTCGCCGCACGGGCCGCGCTCGAAGGGCTGGAGCAGGATCTCGACGCGGCCGGCTTCGATGCGGCTCTGGCGCGCTTGTTCGACACGGAACTGCCGGTGTCGGAGGCGGCGCAGCCGGTGCAGATCCCGCGCTCTGGCCAGTCGGCCTGGAGCAGCGACCCCGATGCGTTCGGCGTACTGCCGATGATCGTGGCCGGTCTGCCGCGCGATGGGAAGTTCGAGGCGCTGTTCGGGTTCGAAGCGGAGGCTGTGAGATGACTCCCCCCCGAAGCGCCAGGATGACTCCCCCCCGAAGCGCCTGCGGCGCCTCCCCCTCGAGGGGGCGCACCCGGTGGCCCGGCGAAGCCGGTTCCACGGGTGCCCACGAACAGACCAGGATGACTCCCCCCCGAAGCGCCTGCGGCGCCTCCCCCTCGAGACTTCGCCGTGCTCGTCCTGGGATCATGCGTCGCGGAAGACGCTTCAGCGTCATGGGACACTGAAATGAGCGATGAGACGTTACGCCCCGACGATGCGGACGATCGCACGCAGGTCGTCACCGGCCCTACGCTGACGCCGGGCGCGCCTTCCCCGGCGCCGGTTGCAACGCCACCTGCCGACGAAGTCACTTCCGTCGCGCCCGCCGCCGGCGCCACCGCCACCGCGCCGCCGGCGCCGCCCGCGTCGTCGTCGGAGGCTGGCGTGCTGCCGCCGGGGGCGCGCATTGCCGATTTCGAAGTGACGCGGCTCATCGGCCAGGGCGGCTTCGGTGCGGTCTACGAGGTGTGGGACCACAAGCTCGAGCGCGTGGCCGCGATCAAGGAATACCTGCCGATGTCGCTGTCCACGCGGCAACTCGACGGCAGCGTGGCGCCGATGTCGGAGCGGCAGCGCGAGACCTTCGACCAGGGCTTGAGCAAGTTCCTCGAAGAGGCCCGCCTGCTCGCCAAGTTCGATCATCCGTCGCTGCTGAAAGTCATCGACTACCTGCGCGACCGCGGCACCGCCTACATGGTGATGCCGCTGTACCGCGGCGACACGCTGCGCCAGGCGCTGCGCGACATGCCGGGCGGCGTCGACGAAGCCTGGCTCCTGCGCATCCTCGACGGCGTGACGCAGGCGCTGCAGGTGATGCACAACGCCAACTGCTACCACCGCGACATCGCGCCCGACAACATCATGCTGCTCGAAGGCTCGGGCAGGCCGGTGGTGCTCGACTTCGGCGCCGCGCGCCGCGTCATTACCGACATGACGCATGCCATCACGGTGATCCTGAAACCGGGCTACGCGCCGATCGAGCAATACGCCGAGATGCCCGACATGACGCAGGGCGCGTGGACCGACGTATATGCGCTGGCAGGCGTGATGCACGTCGCGGTGACCGGTCGCGCGCCGCCGCCGTCGGTGGCGCGTCTGCTGTCCGACAGCTACGCGCCGCTGGTCAACAACGAGGCGCTGCGCCAGCGCTACAGCGTGCAGTTGCTGTCGACCATCGATGCCGGACTCGGCGTGCGGCCGGAACAGCGGCCGCAGTCGATGACCGAGTTGCGCGCGATGCTCGGGCTCGACGGCGCGCAGACGATGATGCCGGCCGCCGGTGAACGGGCGCCGACGCCGCCGGCGGTCAGCCGGCCGGTGCCGTTGGGCACGTCGCCGGCGCCGCTGCCCGCCTCGGCAATGCCCGCGCCCTCGGCCGGAAAGGGGAAGGCAATCGCGGCCGCGGCGGTGCTGGGGCTGGCGGTGCTCGGCGCCGGCGGCTGGTGGTGGTCGCAGCAGGGCGCGGGCGACAAGACCGGCGATGACGGCAAGATTGCCGCGGCACCCTCGCCGGGCGGCACCACCGCCGCACCGGAACCCGCGCCCGCCCCGCCGCCGCCGCCTCCACCACCACCGCCTCCGCCGACAACGCCGCTGGAGTCGATGCAATCGATGGCCCGCGGCGCCGCGCCCGGCTTCGACGTGGTCGCCACGCCGAAGAAGGCCGATGTGCTCATCGGCAAGGACAAGCTGTCGTTCGAGGTGCGCAGCAAGCGCGACGGCTTCGCCTACGTCTACCTGCTGTCGACCGACGGCGGCATGTACCTGCTGTTCCCCAACCTCCTCGACAAGTACAACAAGGTCTCCGCCGGTAGCGCCATCACGCTGCCGCGCGCTTCCTGGCCCATGGATGCGGGTGGGCCGGCCGGCACCGACCATTTCGCGGTGCTGGTGAGCGAACACGAGCGCGATTTCGGCGCTACGGGCATCCAGAACGATGGCGTGTTCCCCAAGTTCCCGCTGCCGGTGCTCGCCGCGCTGGAAGCCGCACGCGGCAACGGACCGCCACCACTGCTCGGCAAGCCTGTATGCGCGCCGAACACCACTTGCAACGACGTCTACGGCGTCGGGCTTTTCAAAATCACCGAGAAGTAATCGTCTGCAGAGCGTCGGCCCGTGCACCGAAGCCCGGGCCGCTTCTTCTTCAGCACCAAGGAGGTTTTCATGAACAACCTGTCGCCCCCGGTCCGACCGTTCGCCTGTCGGGTCGCCGTTGGTGCCGTTGCGGCCGCCGTGACCTGGCTCGCCGGTTGCGCCTCGGCCCCGCCTGGCACCAGCACGACGACGGCATCTACCGCTCCGGCGCCTACTGCGCCGGCCCCCGCCGCGCCCGCCAGCGCCGCGCCCGCCACTGGCAGCACCTTCAACATCGGACCGGTGACGGATCCGGCCTTGCGCCCGTCGACCTCCGGCATCGGCGGCTCGGCCAGCGTGGCAGGCCAGGCGCGCACCTTCTCCACGCAACTGGCCACCTACACGGCGGTCGGCTACGACGCGCTGCCGGGCTGGGGACGTGACGATTTTTCCGAAGGCTGGCCGGCCTTCCTGGGCAGTTGCCGGGTGTTGATCGGCCGCGGCGCGCAGTGGAAGGAAATCTGCGATCGCACCCGGTCGGTCGACCCGAAGAACAGCGCGGCCATTCGAGGCTTCTACGAGCGCGAGTTCACCGTCTACCAGATCCGGGACGACGACCGCCGGCCCGACGGCGTGGTCACCGGTTACTTCGAACCCGAGATCACCGGCAGCCGCAACTATTCGCCGCCCAACATCTATCCGGTGTACGGCACGCCGGAGGACATGCTGTTCCTCGATGCGCGCAAGCTGCCGCCCGGCAACGCCACCGTCGCCGCGCGGGTGCAGGGCCGCGATGTCGTGATCCAGACCGGCGCCTTCAACACGCGCGACCTCGGCTCTCCCGGGCTCTATTCGCTCGACCTGTCGGCCGTCACGCGCGACACGCTCGACCGCAAGGTGCGCCTGCGCGCGCAGGGCCGGCAGCTGCTGCCGTACTTCACGCGCGAGGAAATCGAAACGCGCGGCGCGCCGAATGCGAAGGTGCTGGCATTCGTCAACAGCGCCACTGCGTTGTACGAGATGCAGATCCAGGGCTCGGGCCGCATCCGCATGGCCAACGGCGAGATCATCCGCGTGGCCTACGCGGAGCAGAACGGCCAGCCTTTCCGCCCCACGCTGGCCCAGAACAAGAACGGCCAACCCGCGAGCAAGGTGCGCACGCGCGGCGGCGCGATCGAGCTGGAACTCGACAACGACGATGACGACACCGGCAGCGACAACACGGCCGGCATCAGGGTGCGAGGCTTCACGCTGGCACGGCCGGAACAGAGCGGCGCGGTGATCGTGCCGGGGCGCGCCACGACGGGCCCCGTCATCGGCTCCGGCATCAAGGACCCGAGCTATGTGTTCTTCAAGGAATCGGCCGGCGGCGCGGGTGGGCCAGTCGGTGCCTTCGGCGTGCCGCTGCAGGCGGGCAGGTCCATCGCGGTCGATCCGCGCAGTACGCCGCTGGGCTATCCGGTGTTCGTGTCGACGCGCCAGCCCGGCACCGGCGAGCCGATGCAGCGCCTGACCATTGCGCAAGACACCGGCGGCGCCATCCGCGGCGCGGTGCGAGCCGACTATTTCTTCGGCAACGGAACCCAGGCCGCGACGCAGGCGCGCCGCATGAAGGAGCGCGGCCAGCTCTGGATCCTGTTGCCGCGCGGCCAGGCCGTGGCGGCGGCGTCCAGCTCGACGGTGCGCACGCGCGGCGGTGCCGTGGGCGCGGACTTGCCGCAGTGCCTCGTGCCGGTGGAAGGCCAATGCGTCGATGATTGAAACACCCCCGAAGCGCCTGCGGCGCCTCCCCCTCAAGGGCCTCGAGGGGGCGCACCCGGCGGCCCGGCAAAGCCGGTTCCGCTGGTGCCCACGAACAGAGCTTGCATTGCTCGTCCTGGATTCATGCGTTGCAGGTCCGGGCGAAGCCCTCTGCGCTGCGGGGCGTTGGATGAATTGAGATGCAGGAAACCCTCTCGTCCGAGCAAAGCGTCGAACTGGTGCGCCTGTGGCGTCGCCGGCAGACGCTCGGGCCGCAGGAGATGGGGCGCATGTACGGCATCGTCGGCGGGGCGCTCGAGGGCTGCAATCCGCCGGAGCTGCATGTGCTCGGCGAAGGGCGGCAGGAACTGGTAGCGCAGTTCATCTATGTGAAGGTGCTGCGGCTCGATGCCGACCCTGACGACGCCGAAGACAGCGGCCGCGGCGGCGACAACCACAGCGCCCCGTCGAGCGCCTTCGCGCTGTGCGCCTACTTCCGCCGCTATCTCATCGACTGCACGCGCGCCAGCAGCTTCCGCCGCAAGCTGTCGATCGGCGACCAGGTGACGGAGGCGCAGCTCGAAGACCAGCTTGGCGCCGACAGCGACGGGTGCGACGAGCTCACCGACCATGGCCTGAGCGGACAGGCGGTGCAGGCGGCTGCGCGCGCCTTCATCGCGTCGCTGCCGGAGCCGGAGCGCATCCTGCTGTGCGAAGGCTTCGGCCAGGAGGCTCCGCTGTCGGGCGTGGCATCGCGCCATGCGATCGCCTCCTACCACTACCGCGCGGGCCGGCTCGGCCTGGTCCACAAGCGCGAAGGGCTGCCGACCGACTACGCGCGCACCACGCTGGGCCAATGGATCACGCAGACGCTGGGCATCGCCATCGAGCCCGGCAACATGGGCGTGATCCTTCAGGTTTTCAAAATCCTCGGTGTTGAAGCGTCTTATGCCTGAAGACATAGCCATTTCAGGACACCTCGCGATGCACATCGACCTCTGGCCCCCGCTCAGCCTCATCCGCGACGCATTCGAGCGCGACCATTCCGGGGCCGCCGATGCGGCCGTCGCGCCGCCGAACGGCAAGCCTGCGGCCTCCACCCAAGCGACCCAATCGCTGCAATCGCTGCAATCGCTGCAACCACCGCCCTCACGCATTGCCGAAGATCTCCTGCTTCCCCTGACCGAATTGGCACGGCGCCGCGAGGCCGTGGCCCAGCGGGCTTTTCCGGCCCGCTGGGCGCCGGGCCGCCTGTTGAGCATCGTGCACGAGGGGCGGCTGCTCGGCGTGCTGCTCGACAAGTGCATCGGGGGCGATCGCTGGCAAGGCTGGATGGCGACCGGCGAGGCCGACTGGGCCGGCGCGTTCGACGTGCTGCTGGAGCCGGGAGACGAACCCTTCGAGCCGCTGTTCGGCATGGTGCAGGCCTGGAACCCGGTCACGCTCACCGCTGCGCCGCAGCTCTGTGCCCGCGTGCAGGGCGAACTGTCGGCCACGCGGCTCGCCGCGATCCGCGCGGTGCACGACGAATGGGCCACGCAACAGCCGCTGGGCATCGATGCCGCGCCGGGCCGGATTGCCCTGCGCACGGCGGGTGGGGTGTTCTCGGTCCTGTCGGGCACGCCGCTCGGCGACGGCGATCCGCGCAGCGAATACCAGGCGCTGTACCGCGATGCTGCCGCGAGGCTCGGCACCTCGCTGTTGACCGCGGCCGCGCCAACCGGGCCGCCGCCGCAATCGAGCGCGCCAGCCGACGAACCAGGATGGGGCGCACGGCTGCGCAAGTGGCTCGGTGCCGATTGGGTGCGCCCGGCATTTGCCTTGCTTGCATTGATGGTCGTGGTGCAGAACGTGGGCTTGTTCAATCGCCGTCCGGTCGAGGATGAAGAAGTGCGCTTCCGTTCGGTGGCGACGGAGCCCGCGTCGCCACCGGTCGCCAACCTGGCGGTGTTGTGGAAGCCCGGCGTCACGCTGGACGCTGCCGGCCGTGCGCTGCGCGATGCCTCGGTCGAAGTGGTCGGCGGACCCGACCTCACCGGCGCATGGCAGTTGCATGCGGCCGATCCTGTGAACGCGCTCGCCGCATTGCGGGGCTCCGCGCTGGTGCAGTCCGTGCGCATGGCCGAGGCGCCGGGAGCGAAATGATGCTGTCGCCGTCGCGCCTTCCGCTCTGGCTTGTCGCTGCGCTGCTCGTCGCAGTGGCTGTGCCGGCGTGGAGCGCGCAGCGGGCCTTGCTGGTGGGCGTGTCGGAACTCGTCAACCAGCCGCAGGCGCTCTGGCTGCAGGCGCCGCGCAATGACGTCGCGCTGATGCGGGAGGTGCTGCTGAAACAGGGTTTTGCCGCGCCCGACATCACGGTACTGGCCGACGGCGTCAACGGCGCCGGGTTGCCCGATGCGCAGCGCATTCACGAAGCCTTGAGCCGCCTTCTCGAGCAGTCGAGGAGCGGCGATTTCGTGCTGCTCTACTTCTCCGGCCACGGCACGCGCCTGCGCGATGCGAAGAAGGCCTACCAGGAGCCCGACGGCCTGGCCGAGAACTTCCTCGCGCGCGACGTGCGCGGCCAGGTCGGCGTCGACACCACGTTGCCCGGCGGCGTTCGAGACGTGGAATTCGATGCCTGGATCGGCGCCTTCCTCGCGCGCAACGTGTTCGTGTGGTCGGTGTTCGACACCTGTTCGGCGGCCTCGCTCACGCGCAGCGCGAAGACGGCGAATGTCGAGCAACCGGTCGACGACGAAGTGCGCTTCCGGGGCATCCAGGTCGATCGGCTCGCGCGTGGCGATGCACCACCAGCGGCTGCGGCGGCCGTGCCGCCGGTGAGCAACATCGCACGCGCCCGCTACGTCGCGTTCTTCGCATCGGAAAGCCACCAGGTCACGCCCGAACTGCGGCTGCCGCGCAAGGACCGCAACGCTCATCCGCAAGGCCTGCTGACCTGGGCCGTGGCCGAGACCCTGCAACGCAGGCCTGCCACCTGGCGTGACCTGTACAACGGCGTGCTGGCGCTCTATCCGCCGGTCATCGAGGAACTGGAGGCGCGCTTTCCGGAGCGCGAACTGCCGTCCCCCGTGGCCGAAGGCAACCTCGACCTGCCGCTGTTCGCCAACAGCCTGCAACCCCTGTCGACCCGGCCGGTGTGGAACGCCCAGCGCGTGGGCGATCGCCTCACGCTGGCGGTGGGCCGGCTGGACGGGCTCGACGCGCAGCAGCCGGTTCGCGTGCTGGCCACGCTCGCCGACGGCACCGTGCGCGTCGCGCCTGCCGTGCTGTCGGAAGTCGCATTGGGGAGTGCCCGCCTCGACGTGCCGCCCGCACTGGCTTCACTGGCCGGCGCGACTTTCTGGGCCATCACGCCGGTGGACGCACCCGAGTCCGTGGCCTTGCACGTGCGTGCCGACAAGCCCTTGCCCGCCGGCATGAGCCTCGCGTGGCCGGCCGCGCTGCGCGCCGTGCGCGACAACAGCGATGCCGACGTGCGCTGGACCGATCTCGGCGCGGCCGGGCAAAGACTGGAGTTGCTGTCCTCCACACTTGCCGCCGCCGTCACGACGCCCGATGCCACGCTGCCCGATGCGGCCGCGCTTCGGCAGCGCCTGCAAGCCCTGGCGCAACTCAAGTGGCTGCTGCAACTGAACACGCTCGCCGGCGACGGGCAACTGGACGGCTTCGATGCGCAACTCGAAATCCGCGATGGCGACCGCCTCGTGCGCAGCGCGCCCGCCCGCGAGGCCGACGGCAAGCTGCCTGCGCCCGCCGGCACCGAACGCGCGGCGCTGTCGGTGCGCAACACCAGCGGCCAGTCGCTCGACCTGGTGATCGTCGCGCTCGATGCACGCGGCGGCATGCAAACGGTGTTCCCCGAGGAAACCAGCGAAACCAACCGCTTCGAACGCGGAACGCCGCAAGCCCCGGCTGCCAAGCGATTCAACCTGCCGCCGCTCGATGGCGGCGCCCGCCTGCTGGTGCTCGCCAGCCCGGCCGCGCCATGGAGCGCGCCGCGCATGTTCGGCCTGCGCGGCCAGGAGGCGGAAGCGGCCCAGCCCGAGGTGCGCGTGCGTGGCCTGCCGCAAACAGTCAAGGAGCGGCAGGTGTATGCCGCGATGGTCCGATGGCCCGGCGACGCGCCGGCCGCCAAGTAGATACGACGACATGCGACGACATCGATACGACGAAACGAGGAGAACGAAATGAGCTTCAACCAGGATGGAAGACTCGACCCCGACGAGGCGCTGCGCCTGCTCGACACCCTGTCGGACGAATCCGGCCTGGACTTCACCATGCTGCTCGAAAGCAAGGGCGCGGTGGTCGAGGGTGAATCCGACCGCAAGTTCGAGGACGGCAAGAAGCGCATGGCCATCGGCGGCTATCACTACTGCACCGACATCGTCATGCCGCCCGGCGGGAGCAAGGGGCAGATCCGCAGCAGCATGCTCGTCGTGGTGCGCCACAGCGATGCCGCGACGGCATCCATCGCCAGCATGCTGAAGAACCAGGACACCGACATCACCGCGACCATCTCGGTGTTCAAGGCCGGTGGCGACGTTTCCAAGGACCAGCAGCCGATGCTCGAACTCGTGCTCACCGAGGCGCGCGTCCATACGCAGTCGCTCCTCACCGGCGGCAACCCGAAGCGGCCATGCGAGATCGTCTATTTCAATTTCCGCAAGATCGAAATCCGTTCGGCGCCGCAACTCGACACCGGCCTGCGCGGCGCGGTGCGCACCTGCGTGCTGACCAAGTCCTGATCCATTCGAAAGGCACTCCCATGACACGCTCCGCCGAACTCCTCCTGGCCAACGACCCGGCCGGCGCCCTCAAGGCCCTCACCGACGAGATCAAGGCCAAGCCGGCCGACAGCAAGCTGCGCGTCTTCATGGTCCAGTTGCTGTGCGTGCTGGGCCAGTGGGAGCGCGCACTCAACCAGCTCACCGTGGCGGCGGAACTCGATGCTCTCGCGGTGCCGATGAAGCAGGTCTACGGCGACGCGATTCGATGCGAGGGCCTGCGCGCCAACGTCTTCGCCGGCAAGAAGACGCCGATGGTGTTCGGCCAGCCCGACGAATGGCTGGCGCTGCTGATCGAGTCGCTGTTGCGGCGCGGCATGGGAGAGAACGAACTGGCCGGGCAGTTGCGCGAGCGCGCCTTCGACGCCGCGCCGGCGGTGGGCGGCACCATCGACGGCACGCCCTTCGAATGGCTGGCCGATGCCGACATGCGCATCGGCCCGGTGCTGGAGGCCTTCGTCAACGGCAAGTACTACTGGGTTCCCTTTGCGCGGCTGGCCGCGGTGCGGCTCGAGCCGCCGGAAGACCTGCGCGATTGCGTCTGGATGCCGGCCAACCTGCTGTTCGAGAACGGCGGCGAATCGCTGGCGCTGATTCCCACGCGTTACCAGGGCACGGAGAAGAGCACCGACGGCGAATTGCTGCTTGCCCGCAAGACGGAGTGGAGCGAACTGCAGCCCGAGGTGTGGGCCGGGCTCGGGCAACGCATGCTCAGCAGCGATGCCGGCGACCATGCGCTGATGGACGTGCGCGAGATCGTCTTCGGCGACGAATCCTCGGCGAATGCCTCCGCGGCGCCTGCCGCCACGGCGCAGGAAGGCACCGGGGACAGCGGTGGCTTCTGAGCAGCTCGCGCAGGAGCGCCTGCAGCCCTCGCTGCTCGATCGCCTGATCGACGACGCACCCAGCGAGAAGCGCGAGAGCGACGACAAGCGCACCCTCACCAGGCAGGCGTTGCGCCAGGCGGTGCTGCGCGACCTGTCGTGGCTTTTCAACGCGACCGCCTTCGGACTTGCCTATGAAGACAAGCGCTATCCGAACGCGGCGCGCTCGGTGCTCAACTACGGATTGCCTATGCTGTCCGGCCAGTTCACGTCCTCTGTGCAGCGTGTCAGCATGGAACAGGCTTTGAAGAATGCGATCCTGCAGTTCGAGCCGCGCATCCTGCCTCGCACCCTCGAAGTGGAACTCGTCATGGAAGGCTCGGTCCTTGAATCCCACAACCGCATTGGCCTCAAGATCCGGGGCATGCTCTGGGCGCAACCCGTGCCGCTGGAGTTCCTGATGCGAAGCCGGATCGACCTGGAAGAAGGGCGTTTCGAAATAGAGGACGTCACGGCTCCATGAGTCGCCGGGTGTAAGCCATGGACCCGCGCCTGTTGAGCCTGTACGAGCAGGAGCTTCGCTACTTTCGCGAAAGCTCCGCCGAGTTTGCGCAGGCCTTTCCCAAGATCGCGCGCCGGCTCGGATTCGACGGGCAGGAAGTCGCCGATCCGTACGTCGAGCGGCTCATCGAAGCCACCGCCTTTCTCTCCGCGCGCGTGGGCCTCAAGCTCGACGCCGAATACCCGCGCTTCACCGGGCATCTGCTCGACATCGTCTATCCGCAGTTCATGGCGCCCACGCCCTCGATGGCGGTGGTGCAGATGGCGGTCGACCCCGACGATGCCGCCCTGGCCGTCGGCCCCACGCTGCCGCGCGGCAGCGGCATGCGTGCGCGGCAATCGGCGGGGCAGAACACGTATTGCGAGTTCCGCACGTCGCGCGCGCTGCGCGTGTGGCCGATCGAAGTGAAGCGCGCGCAGTACTTCACCTATGCGCCCGACCTGCCGCTGGCCCAGCATCCGCAGTCGCGCGAGATCCGCGGTGGCCTGCGCATCGCGCTGCACGCCACGGCCAGCCTCAACTTCAACCAGATCCCGCTCGATGAGTTGCTGATGCACCTGGGCGGCGCCGAGGACGTGGCCTGGCAACTGCACGAGTGCCTGCTCGGCAAGCCGGTGGGCGTGATGGTGCAGCCGCTCGGCGCGAATGGCCTGCCTTCCGGCGCGAGCGCCAGCGCCATCCGCAGGTTGCCGGGCAATGTGGTGGAGCCGGTCGGGTTCGGCGATGACGAGGCGCTGTTGCCGGTCACTGCCACCGGCTTCTCCGGCCATCGGCTGGTGCAGGAGTACTTCGCGTTTCCGCAGCGCTTCCAGTTCGCGCGCATCACCGGCCTGCGCGAAGTGCTGGCGACGATCACGGTGCCCGACGTGGAGATCGTGGTGCTGTTCTCGCGTGGCGACGCCGCGCTGGAAAAGCTGGTGAGCGCCGACAACATCCAGTTGCACTGCGTGCCCGTCGTCAATCTCTTCCACAAGCGGCTCGACCGCGTGGCGGTGACCGAGGGCGTGAGCCAGTTCCACCTGCTGGCCGACCGCACGCGGCCGCAGGACTTCGAGGTGCACACCGTGACCGAGGTGATCGGCCATGGCACGCCCGGGGCCGACGAAGCGCCGGAGCAACTCTTCAAGCCTTTCTACGCCGCCTTCCACGGCGACCGCCACACGCATCCGGCCTACTACACCACCACGCGCGAACCGCGCATGCAGTCGGTGCGCCAACGCGTCGAGGGCCATCGCAGCAGCCACATCGGCTCCGAGGTCTACATGCAGATCGTCGACCCGCAACAGGCGCCGTTCTCCGGCTCCCTGCGGCAGTTGGCGGTAACGGCACTGGTCACCAACCGCGACCTGCCGCTGCTGATGCCGCTCGGCCGCGACAACGACTTCGACTGCATCGACTCTTTCCCGGTGCAGCGCGTGCGCATGGTGCGCGGCCCCTCGCGGCCGGTGTCGCCGGTAGTGAGCCAGGGGCTGGGCTGGCGCGTGATCGACCACCTTGCGCTCAACTACCTCTCGCTGTCCGACAGCACGCCGGAGCAGGGCGCCGCCGCCCTGCGCGAGATGCTGATGCTCTATGCGGTGCATGCCGACGACGTGCGCCAGGGGCAGGTGCGCGGCCTGCTCTCGGTGCGCTCGAAGCCGGTGGCGCGCCGCTTGCCGCTGGCCGGGCCGATCGCGTTCGGGCGGGGCCTCGAAGTCACGCTGGAAGTGGACCGCGGGGCCTTCCATGGGCACAGCGCCTTCCTGTTCGGCGCGGTGCTGTCGCACTTTCTCGCGCGGCATGTGGAGGTCAATCATTTCGTCGAGACGGTGCTCAGCGTGCAGGGCCGCGGCGAGACCATGCGATGGAGGCCGATGTGCGGGACACGCCAGATTCTGTAGCCCCTCCCGCAGCGTCTCATCGCGAAAGCGTCGGCGAGCGCCTGCATGCGATGTCGGGCCAGCCGTGGAACTACGACTTCTTCGCGGTGATGAGAAGGCTGGAGGCGCTCGCCGCGCCGAAGCCGCGCTGGGGCCATGCGCTGCTGCCCAGCGCCGAAGCCGTGCGCATCGGGCAGGAGCCGTCGCTGTCGTTTGCTCCTGCGAGCCTGAGCCGCTTCGAGCCCGCCACCGCGCATTCGCCGCCGCGTGTGCGCCAGCAGTTCTTCGGCTACCTTGGCCCCAACGGACCGCTGCCGGTGCACCTGAGCGACTTCATCCGCGAACGCACGCTCAACCATGCCGATCCGACCTGGCTGGCGTTTCTCGACACCTTCGGGCATCGCTTCTCGCTGTACTTCTACCGGGCCTGGGCCGAGTCGCGGCCTGCGGTCGGGCTAGACCGGCCGGGCGAGGACAGGTTCCGCCAGCGCGTGGGCGCGCTGGTCGGCATCGGCACCGCCGCGCGGCAGTCGCGCGACGAGATCAACGACGACGCACGCCTGCACTTCTCGGGCTGGCTGACGCGCAACGTGCACTGTGCCGAAGGCGTCGAGTCGGTGCTGTGCAACTACTTCGGCGTGACGGTCAGGCTGGAGCCGTGGGTCGGCCACTGGATGCGCCTGCCCACCGAGGAATTGACGCGGCTCGGCCGTGGTGGCGCCTCGCGCTCGATGGGCATGGGCGCGATGCTCGGCCAGCGCGCCTGGGATCGGCAGCATCGCGTGCGCCTGCACGTGGGCCCGCTTTCGCTGCAGCGCTACCGGGGCTTCCTGCCCGGCGGCAAGGCGCGGCCCGAGTTGCTGCGCTGGATGCAGCAGTTGCTAGGCAACGAGCTCTACTGGGACGCGCAGTTGATCCTGCGCAAGGAAGAAGTGCCCGCCACGCGGCTGGGCCGGCACAAGGGCAATGCACCGCGGCTGGGCTGGGTCTCGTGGCTCGGCCAACGGCCACGCGATCGCGATGCGGCCGACGTGCGCATCGACGGCGATGCACTGACTGCGCGCGCGGTGGCCCTTCAATAACCGATGACGCCGATCGTCATGAATCAACACGGAGCACACCATGAGTGAAATCAGCCGCACCGCCTTGTTCGGCAAGCTCAACTCGCTTGCCTACAAGGCCATCGAGGGCGCGACGGTGTTCTGCAAGATGCGCGGAAATCCCTATGTCGAACTCGAGCACTGGTTCGCGCAACTGCTGCAGGCGCAGGACTCCGACCTGCATCGCGTGATCCAGCATTACTCGCTCGACATCTCGGCCATCTCGAAGGACATGACGGCCGCGCTCGACCGCCTGCCGCGCGGGGCCACCGCCATCAGCGACTTCTCGCCGCACATCGAGAACGCCATCGAGCGCGCGTGGACCTACGCCACGTTGCAGTTCGGCGAGGCGCAGGTGCGCACCGGCTACCTCCTCATCGGCATGCTCAAGACGCAGAGCCTGCGCAACCCGCTGTTCGGTCTGTCGAAGCAGTTCGAGAAGGTCAAGGTCGAAGACCTGTCCGACAACTTCGTGAAGATTTGCGACCCCTCGCCGGAATCGAAGATGCGCGCGCAGGACGGCACCGGCATGGGCAGCGGCGCCCCCGGCGAAGACACCGGCGCGATGGCCCCGGCCGCCATGGGCAAGGGCGATGCGCTCAGGAAGTTTGCTGTCGACCTCACGGAGAAGGCGAAGAAGGGAGAGATGGATCCGGTGACCGGGCGGGACGAGGAAATCCGCCAGATCGTCGACATCCTGATGCGGCGCCGCCAGAACAACCCGCTGCTGACGGGTGAGGCGGGCGTTGGCAAGACGGCGGTGGTGGAAGGCTTCGCGCAGCGGCTGGCCCGCGGCGACGTGCCGCCGCAGTTGAAGGACGTGAAGCTGCTGACGCTGGACATCGGCCTGCTGCAGGCCGGCGCCAGCATGAAAGGGGAGTTCGAGCAACGCCTGCGCCAGGTGATCGACGAGGTGCAGGCATCGCCCACGCCGATCATCCTGTTCATCGACGAGATCCACACGCTCGTCGGCGCGGGCGGCGCGGCCGGCACGGGCGATGCGGCCAACCTGCTGAAGCCGGCGCTCGCGCGCGGCAACCTGCGCACCATCGGCGCGACGACCTGGGCCGAATACAAGAAGTACATCGAGAAGGACCCGGCGCTGACGCGGCGTTTCCAGGTAGTGCAGGTGCCGGAGCCGGATGAAATCAAGGCCATCCTCATGCTGCGCGGCGTGGCCAGCGTGCTCGAGAAGCACCACCGCGTGCAATTGCTCGACGAGGCCATCGAGGCAGCGGTGAAACTGTCGCACCGCTACATTCCGGCGCGCCAGTTGCCCGACAAGGCGGTGAGCCTGCTCGACACGGCGTGCGCGCGCGTGGCCGTGTCGCAGCACGCGATGCCGCCCGAGGTGGAAGACTGCACGCGGCGCATCGAGGCACTCACGGTCGAAGCCGAGATCATTGCGCGCGAGGAAGCCATCGGCATCGACGTGACCAGGCGATCCGCCACGGCGCAAGGCCTGCTCGCGGAGGCGAAGGCGGAACTCGAAAAGCTCAATGCGCGCTGGAAGGAAGAAAAGGGCCTGGTCGACAAGCTGCTGGATCTGCGCGGCAAGCTGCGCGCGGGCAACAAGCCGGTCGATGTACCCCCTCTCCCTGCCGGAGAGGGCGGGGGTGAGGGCGGCGGCGCCACGACGGCCGCAGCTTCATCCACCGCCGCACCCTCACCCCAACCCTCTCCCGAAGGGGGAGGGAGTGAAGACCGCGCCGCGCTGCTGGCCGAACTGCATGAGCTGCAGGGCAAGATCTCGGCCGTGCAGGGCGAGACGCCGCTGATCCTGCCTTCGGTCGACGCACAAGCCGTGTCCTCCGTGGTCGCCGACTGGACCGGCATCCCGGTCGGCCGCATGCAGCGCAACGAACTCGAAACCGTGCTCAAGCTGCCGCAGTTGCTGGCCCAGCGCGTCATCGGCCAGGACCATGCGATGGAGATGATCTCCAAGCGCATTCAGACTTCGCGCGCCGGCCTCGACAACCCGAGCAAGCCCATCGGCGTGTTCATGCTGGCCGGCACCTCCGGCGTCGGCAAGACCGAGACCGCCATCGCGCTCGCCGAGTCGCTGTATGGCGGCGAGCAGAACATGATCGTCATCAACATGAGCGAGTACCAGGAGGCGCACACCGTCAGCTCGCTCAAGGGCGCGCCGCCGGGCTACGTGGGCTACGGCGAAGGCGGCGTGCTGACCGAGGCCGTGCGCCGCCGGCCCTACAGCGTGGTGCTGCTCGACGAAGTGGAGAAGGCGCACTCCGACGTGCACGAACTCTTCTTCCAGGTCTTCGACAAGGGCTTCATGGAGGACGGCGAAGGCCGCAGCATCGACTTCAAGAACACGCTCATCATCCTCACCACCAACGCCGGCACCGACCTGATCGCCAGCATGTGCAAGGACCCGGAGCTGATGCCCGACCCCGAGGGCATGGCCAAGGCGCTGCGAGACCCCCTGCTGAAGATATTCCCGCCTGCGCTGCTTGGCCGGCTGGTCACCATTCCGTACTACCCGCTCAGCGACGCGATGCTCGGCGAGATCGTCAAGCTGCAGTTGAACCGCATCAAGAAGCGCGTGGAAGCGCGCTACCAGATTCCGTTCGAATATGGCGACGACGTGGTCAAGCTCGTGGTCAGCCGCTGCACAGAAAGCGAATCGGGCGGCCGGATGATCGACGCCATCCTCACCAACACCATGCTGCCCGACATCAGCCGCGAATTCCTGAACCGGATGATGGAAGGCAAGGCGATCGAGCGCGTGCATGTCGGTGCCGCGGACGGCAATTTCAGCTACACGTTCTGAGTCGAACCAACGACCCCACGAAGGAGCCACGCCATGCCCGGATTCACAAAACCCACCACGCTGCTGCGCAAGGCCGAAGTCGGATTGCGCAAGGCCGTCGGAGCACACGTTCCGGCCGACCCGCGGCGCGGGTTCACCGACCACATGGAAGTGCTGTCGTCGCAATTGATGATCGGCTACAAGAAATATCCGGCGGCAACGGGCTATCCGAGCGATGCCATGAAGGCGGCAGCCGTGGCGGCCACTGCCCTGGCGGCGCGCGTCATGCGCAAGGTGAACGACGAGTTTGCCGGCATTCTGATGCTGCGCCGAAAGGAGTCCGCCCTGATGCAGGAAGTGCTGGAAGCGCACTTTCACTTGAGGGCGGGCGACGATGCCGGTGGCACGCTCAAGAGCAATGTGGTGGACCGGAAGTTCTCCCTGAAGGCCGTCGTCGAGAAAGACCGGCGCTGGGTGCTGGAGAAGATCCGCCAGAACATGCTCAGCCTGAGCTTTCACCTCAACACAGGTGTCTACCTGATCGACATCGACGCCAGCCGGCGCGATATAGGAAGCGGGCAGGACATCAACCCGGCCGACGCCGACGATACCGAAGAGGCTTACGTGAGCCACACCAAGACGAAGTACGACGCGAACACCTGGCGCGCGACGAACTACAAGGCAGTCAGCAACTCGATCAGCGGATTCCGCAAGGGCGAAATGCACGTCTCCCTGGAGGTGCTCGAGACCTACTCGGCGCTGAGCTATGCCCGGGTCATCATTCATGAGGCAACCCACAAGTACCTCTGCACCGCCGACGAGGCCTACGCACACCAGGACACCTACGCGGGCAAGAGCCTGGCGCAGATGCTGAACAACGCCGACAGCTACGCGTGGGCGGCCATATCGCTCTACTGCGGCGCCCTGAAGATGGGCGACCCTTCCGACGTGCCCACCGATTGGGAGCAATGCGCTTGAAGACGGCAACGATGGCCCGCACAAGAATCGGCCGCATGAAGCCTCCTCCGGGCTTCAGGCCCGCGAAGCAGGTAAGCCTCGACGACGCCCTGAAGCTCGCGATTGCCATGCATCGCGCCAACGGGCTGGACGATGCCGAGAAGGTCTATGGGCGCATCCTCGCGGTGGCGCCGGACCATGCCGACGCATTGCACTTCATGGGGGTGCTGCAGCACCAGCGCGGCCACGACGAGCAAGCCCTGCGATTGATCCGCCGTTCGATCGAATTGAACGGCAGCCTGCCGGACTGGCACAACAACCTCGGCAACGTGCTGCTCGAATCCGGCCGCATCGACGATGCGGCTTCGGCGTACGAGGAAGCCGTGCGGCTCGGACCGGATCGCGCCGACATCTTCAACAACCTCGGCGTGCTCCGGCGCGAACAGAACCGCCACGAAGAATCCGAGGCCGCGTACCGGCGCGCCATCGAACTGGATCCCAAGTACATCGATGCGCACACCAACCTCGGGAGCCTGTTGCATGGCTTGCTGCGCAGCGAGGAGGCGCTTGAGACTCTGTGCAACGCACTGGTGCTGAAGCCGCGCCACGGCAGGGCCCGCCAGGCGCTGGGCATGGCCTACTACATGCTCGGCCGCTTCGACGAGGCGGCGCAGGTGTACCGCGACTGGCTGAAGGACGAGCCCGGCAGCCCCGAGGCGCAGCATCACCTCGCGGGGTGCTCGGGCGAGGCCGTGCCCGCCCGCGCCGCCGACGCCTACGTGGAAAGCGTGTTCGACGGCTTCGCCGAGAGCTTCGACGCCAAGCTGGCCATGCTGAGCTACCGCGCGCCGGCGCTCATCGCCCAGGCCCTGCCCGACCTGATCGGCGAGCCCAAGGGCACGCTGGCCGTGCTGGACGCCGGTTGCGGCACCGGCCTGTGCGGCCCGCTCCTCGCGCCCTATGCGCAGCGCCTGGTCGGCGTCGACCTGTCGGCCCGCATGCTGGCCCGGGCCAAGCCACGCAAGGTGTATGACGCGCTGCACAAGGCCGAACTCACCGCCTTCATCGAGGGCGAGGCCCCGCAGTCGTACGACCTCATCGTTTCCGCCGACACGCTGTGCTATTTCGGCGAGTTGGCCCAGGTGACGCGCGCCGCCGCGCGCGCCCTTCGGCCGGGCGGCTGGCTGGTCTTCACAGTCGAATCCATCGAGGACGGTGAAGCGGCAAACGAGAACTTCCACCTCAACCCGCACGGGCGCTACAGCCATCGCGCGGACTACCTGCGCGAGGTGCTGGCCGCAGCCGGCCTCGTCGACGGCGACGTGCAGCCGGCGCACCTGCGCATGGAAGCGGCGAAGCCCGTCGAAGGCTTCGTGGTCTCGGCGCGCGTGGCCGCCGCGGCGGGCGCCGCACCAATCTGAGCACATCATGCGAAACGCCGGCGTCTCATTCGTCCTGATGGCATTCCAGCATGGAAAGCAATGCCATGGCGACTGACCTCCAGTTCCTCATCAAGAGCGATTCGCCCGCCAACGGCGACCTGATGTTCTGGAGCATCGTCGGCCAGGAGTCGCTGTCGCGCCCGTCGGCCTATGAACTCACGGTGCTGTCGACCAACGAGAAGATCGACGCGAAGGACATCCTCGGCCACGCCTTCGACGTGGTCATCGAGTTCGCCGACAAGGACGGCGCCAAGCACGAGCGGCATTGCCAGGGCCATGCGGTGCGCTTCATGCGCCGCGGCAGCGTGGGCCGCTACTTCGAATACCGCTTCACGCTGCGCTCGTGGTTCTGGCTGCTCACGAAACGCCTCAATTCCCGCATCATCCAGGACAAGGCGGTGCTGGACATCCTCGACGCCGTGTTCGAGGACAGCCCCATCAAGCGCTTCAAGAAGATCAAGTCCGACAAGGTCATCGGCTCGCACAAGCCGCTGCGCTACAGCGTGCAGCATCAGGAGAGCGACTACGACTACCTCTCGCGCCTGTTGGAAGACGAAGGTATCTACTACTGGTTCGACGCGCACGATGCGCCCGGCACCATGTACCTGGCCGATGCCAGCGACGTCGCGCACAAGAAGCTGCCGGTGCACGACACGCTCAACTACGTTCCCTTCGGTACGAGCGAGGCCCGCTTCAACGAGATCAGCCACTGGGTCGATTCGCGCCGGCTCGACACCGGCAAGTACGACTCGCGCGACAGCGACTTCAAGGCGATCAAGAAGAAGCTCAACGCCACCAAGGGCGATCCCGACACGCACGAGTTGGCCGACCTCGAGGCCTTCGAATTCCCTGGCGGCTTCTTCCGCAACGACGACACCGACGACGATGCCAAGGTCCGCATGGAAGAGCTGGCCGCGCGCCGCCGCGTGAACTGGGCGACGACGCGCTGGCCCGACATCGCCGCCGGCATGAACTTCAAGTTCCACGGCCACCCGATGGGCGACCCGGACACCGACTACCTTTGCGCCGCCTGCACCTTCGTCGTCACGCATCCGGGCTACGAAGGTCTGGGCGAGCACGACGGCAACGTGCAACGGCAAGGGCAGGTGCTGCTGGACCTGCTGGACGAAGACCCGATCAACGCGAAGTGGCTCGAAGCGCTGCACGACCTCATCCGCGGCACGCCCGACCTGATCGCGCCCACGCGCGGCAACAGCGCCTTCCTGCTCACCGCGCTGCCGGCCGACACGCCGTTCCGCCCGCCGCGCCTGACCCCGCGCGTCGTCATGCCCGGTCCGCAGAGCGCCATCGTGGTGGGCCCTGCCGGCGACGAGATCCACGCCGACGACTTCGGCCGCGTGAAGGTCCACTTCCATTGGGACCGCTACGACAAGAGCAACGAGAAATCCACCTGCTGGGTGCGCGTGTCGCAGCCCTGGGCCGGCAAGGGCTGGGGCGGCTACTTCATCCCGCGCATCGGCCAGGAAGTCATCGTCGACTTCCTGAACGGCGACCCCGACCGCCCCATCATCATCGGCCGCGTCTACAACGACGACCAGCCCAAGCCCTTCGCCGCGCACACGCAAAGCGGCTTCCGCACGCGCTCCACGCCCGGCGGCAGCGCGGCCAACTGCAACGAGTTCCGCTTCGAGGACAAGAAGGGCAGCGAGCAGGTCTACCTGCATGCCGAGAAGAACCAGGACATCGAGGTCGAGAACGACGAGACGCACTGGGTCGGCCACGACCGCAAGAAGACCATCGACCACGACGAGACCTCGCACATCAAGCACGACCGCACCGAGACCGTGGACAACAACGAGACGATCACGGTGCATGGCATGCGGACAGAGACGGTCGACAAGGACGAGACCATCACCATCCACAAGAACCGCACGGAGACGGTGGACCTGAACGAGAACATCACGATCGGCGTGAACCGCACCGAGAGCGTGGGCTCGAACGAGTCGATCACGATCGGGGCGAACCGGTCGATCACGGTGGGGGCGAGCGAGACCGCGACGGTGGCGACCCAGCGCACGCACACGGTCGGCGCGAACGAGACCATCACGGTGGGCGCTGCACAGGAAATCACCATCGGCGCCGCCCAGGCGGTGACCATCGGTGCCGCGCAGACGGTGAGCGTGGGCGCGGATCAATCGACCAGCGTGGGGGGCGCGATGTCGACCTCGGTGGGCGGCGACGAATCGCGCGACGTCGGCGGCGGCCGCACCACGAGCGTCGGTAAGGACGATGGGCTCACGGTGGCGAAGAACCTCACCATCAGTGCCGGCGACTCCATCTCCATCAAGACCGGCGACGCCAGCATCACGATGAAGAAGGACGGGACCATCACCATCAAGGGCAAGGACATCACGATCGAGGGCTCGGGAAAGATCAACGTCAAGGCGAGCAGCGATGTGGTGGTGAAGGGCAGCAAGGTTGGAATCAACTGAAAGGCAGGGTCGAGACATGGGTGCTGGCGAAAGTCCGTTCAAGCCGTTCCCCGAAGCGGACCTTCAAAGCGATCTGCAGGCCCTGTTGGCACGTCCGCGTGGGCCGGGCGCATTGCCCGCCGCACCCGGTGGTGCCGTGTCCACCGCACGCTTTCATGGCTTCGACTTGCGGGATGCGCCAGTCCTGAGCGGGCTCGCGCACTTCCCTGGCGAGTTGGTGACTGCCCGCACGACTGTGCCGCTGCGCCGCGCCATGATCGGCGCCACCGTGCTGGTGCTGCACGAAGACGGTGACTGGACGCGCCCGATCGTCGTCGGCGTCTTGCAGGAAGACGGCGCGCATGAACCGGTCGCAGCGCCTGCACTCTCATTCGACGTGCAGGCCGATGGCGAGCGCCTCACCTTCACCGCCGAGCGGGAAATCGTGCTGCGTTGCGGCGACGCCAGCATCACGCTCACGCGCGCGGGCAAGGTGATCATCGAGGGCAACTACATCCTGAGCCGGTCCACGGGCTACAACAAGATCAAGGGCGCGGCGATCGATATCAACTAGGCCTCGCATTTCCCATGTGGCAAGTCGACAACCGCACCCCCTTCGCAGCCGAGCGCGGCTGGGTTCGTGATCGCAATGGCGCCGAGATCTGGCTGGTGGCCGTGAAGGCCACCTTCGACATCCTGCCCGATGGCTCGACCGAGGTTGCGAAGGATCAGCCGCCCGTGCTGCGCATGCCCGAATACCATGGCGAACCCGCCAAGAGCAGCATCAAGTACGAGGCCGACTTGGTGCTCACCAAGAAAACCACCGACATCATCGTCGTGGGCCATGCCCATGCCCCGGGCGGGAGGGCCGTGACTGAACTGGATGCGGGCTTCAGGGTGGGCCCCGTGCAGAAGATTCTGCGCGTCTATGGGGACCGCCAATGGGGAGCCACGGGTCCGACCAGCCCAGAGCCTTTCACACGGATGCCAATCGTCTATGAGCGCGCTTTCGGCGGCGTTGACTCGAGGTCGGCGCAGCCGGAAAGGGACTGGGATTTGCGAAATCCCGTGGGCTGCGGCTTTGCGGTGAAGAAGGCGAATCTGGACGGCATGCCGGTGCCCAATATCGAGTCTGCCGACCGCCTCATCCGCGCGTGGGACGATCGGCCCGCGCCCGCTGGATTTGGAGCCATTGGCAGTCATTGGAGCCCGCGCGCATCGTTCGCCGGCACCTACGACGACGCGTGGATGAAGAATCGCTCGCCCCTTCTGCCCGACGATTTCGACGACCGCTTCTTTCAATACGCGCCGGCGGAACAACAAGCGCCGCAGTTTCTGATGGGCGGGGAAACCGTCGCGACCCTCAACCTGTCGCCGACCGGAAATCTGCGCTTTGCCCTGCCCAGGGAATACCTCGGCTTCGAGACCCAGTTCTACGATGGCACGCGCGAATTCCACAAGCTGCGCAAGCTTCACAGCGTGATCCTCGAGCCAGACTTTCCGCGGGTTTCCCTGGTGTGGCATTCGTCGTTGCCTTGTCATTTCAAGGTCCAGAAACTGAAGCGGACCCTCGTCACGCGCAAGACCGGCCTGAGCCCGGATGCCGGGGTTGACGATGAGGCCGAGTTTGAAGGGGCCTGATGTGAGCAGCAGTGCCCCGATATTTGTTGCAGCGCTTGGCGCGACCACGCCGGTGGGCCGTGACGCCTGGTCGAGCGCTGCCGCTGTGCGCGCCGGAATCAGCGGTTTTGCCGAGCATCCATTCATGGTCGACACCGTTGGCCAACCGATGCGCGCAGCGCTCGCGCCGTGGCTGGACATCGACCTGATGGGTGTCGCGCGGCTCGAGGCCTTGCTCCTTCCGGCCATCGACCAGGTGTTGGCACCCGTCCTCGAGGAACATCCCGGCGCGCTGCGGATGGCGCTCTCGCTGGGATTGCCGAGCCCGCGACCCGGCCTCGCGCATGACGTGCGCCAGCAGATCACGAAGTCAGTGCAGCAGCGGTACCCGAAGATTTTTTCGGCGGTTGCGACCTTTCCGAACGGCCACGCCGCCGGCCTCCTGGCGCTGGACGCCGCGGTGAAAAAGGTTGCCGAGGGCGCATTCGACGCCTGCGTGGTGGCCGGCGTCGACTCGTACATCGAACCCACGACACTCGAATGGCTTGAGGCCAACGATCAACTCCACGGCGCAGGCCCGCTCAACAACGCGTGGGGCTTCATTCCGGGCGAGGGCGCTGGCGCGCTGCTGATCGCGCGGCGGGAGGTGGCAGAACTCCTGCGGCTTGATCCGCTTGCCAGGGTTCTCGGCGTTGGCACCGGTTTCGAGGCCAACCGGATCAAGACGCAGACGGTGTGCATCGGCGAAGGGCTCACACAGGCATTCCGCGGTGCGCTGGCCGGACTGCCGGACGACTTCAGGATCACGGACGTCTACTGCGACCTGAACGGCGAGCCGTATCGGGCCGACGAATACGGGTTCACTGCGCTTCGCACCAAGGAGGCATTCGAATCCGCTTCCGACTTCGTGGCGCCCGCCGATTGCTGGGGCGACGTGGCGGCGGCGAGTGCGCCTCTTCATCTCGTCCTGGCAGCAATTGCAGGCGCCAAGGGTTACGCCAATGGCAACGTGGCTTTCGCATGGGCCAGCGCCGAAGGCGGCGAGCGCGGTGCCGTGCTGATGGCCACCACCCGTGGGAGCGCCTAGATGCCCGTCACGATCAAGGTCAACGGCGTATCGAATTCGCTCGTGCACAAGGGCAGCAACGGGATCTCCATGGCGACCATCCCCGATGTCTGCAAGACTCCTTCGCCTGCCGGGCCGGTACCCATCCCGTACCCGAACATCTCGCAGTCCGCGACATTGGACAAGGGCACGACCACGGTCAAAGCCGACGGCGGGATGATGATTGCCACCAAAGGGTCGGAATACTCCCTGTCGAACGGCGACAACGCCGGCGTGGCCGGCGGCGTGAAGTCGAGCACGTTCATGAAGGAGTCCACCTGGATCCTCTATTCCTTCGATGTGAAGATGGATGGCCAGAACGCATGCCGGCTCACCGACAAGAAATTCCAGAATCACGAGAACACGGCCGACCTGGCCGGCAACCTGCAGATTCCGGTTGGCGTACCGCCCGAACTCCAGGCCATCGCTGATTGCTGCAACAAGTCCGTCGATTGCCTGCCGCCCGACAGCGGTAAAAAATGCACGGCGCGCGGAACGCAGAAGCACAGTTGCTGCCAGGACGCCATCAATCGCGAGAAAGCGAAAGGCAATTGGGACAACGTCACGCCGGAGGAATATCACCCGCCGACCAAGACGATGGATGCCAGCCGGCTCGATGTGCAGATCCGTGCCGGAGCAACTGGCCAAGGGGCCACCACCCACATCTTCGATTTCAAATTCAACTGCACCAAGAAGCCCGCAATGTCGGCCGCCCAGAGACGCAAGTACCGCAAGCGCTTCACGGGCGCGAAGATTGACATCGTGGGTTCGCGCGGCCTTCCCAACAATGCGTCCAAGGCCAAGAAAGCCGCGGCCTGTCCGGGCGCGCAGGCACGAAGCAGTTGCTAGGAGTTCATCGCATGGCAGACATCAAGCCTCTGGAGCTTTCGGATCCGGCATCGGGGACTGTCGACGTGCGCAATGGCGTCACCTTGACCTATTTCCTGGAGCAGTTCGTGTTCGAGTGCAGCGACGCGTTGACCGCTGTCTTCGACCTTTTCGTGGCGGGCACCCGGCCCGGCATGCTTCAGTGGGCCGTCGTGAATGCAACATCCGAACAATGGCGGCCGGTCGATGAAGCGGTTATCAAGCGGATGCGCGACTCCCTGGCGCCCGTCGGTGCGCGCAAGCGCAAATTCACCGCCTTTCGCGTCAACGACTTCGGCGACGAGGCACCGCAATACGGCTTCACGCTGGCAGACCGGGACAAGGACAAGGACCAGCCCGATTCGCTCACCCTGGTGCAGATGACGTTTCCTCCGGTGGTCGTGGACGAAGCACACGTGGAGAATCTGTGCGGTTTCATCGACCAGTGCACGGCCTTGCTCAAGCCGGTGTCCGGCTACTGCGCGCCGAGCCTTCTGCCCAGCGAATCGCGCCAGTCCGTAGCGCTTGCAAAGATCGCGGGCATCGCGCTTCGCCATCCCGGCTACGACGTGGCCGTCAACGACCTGACGCAACTCGACATCGGGCACAAGGTACGTGGTGCGCGGTGGATCACCCTGCTCGGCCCGGCCTTGCAGGAGCGGTTGGGCGGTATTGAACAAGTGAGGAGGGCCTTGCCCAAGGAAATCGAAGTGCGCGACGTTGCCGGAACTGCCACGATCCGCGCCGGGAAAACACCGGAACTCGGGGACCGCAACCAACAGGTCGACACGCCCCTTCTTCGAGACGTGGCCCGCCTCCTCGAGCCCATCACCCTGTTCGGTGAAGTCGACATGTTGTCGAATTTCGCCAATTTCGATGACAACCTGTTGCGACGCTGGGAACGCAGGTTCCTTGACTGACAGCACGAACGCCTGACGCGATGATCGCCACTGGATACAACCTGCCGTTTCGCTTTACGCATTCCGACGGGCCCTTGTCGGGCCAGCCAGTGGCCATTCGCATTCGCACCGGCGCCCAGGATACGGACGGACGGGTCGTGGGCGCCATGCGCCTGTTTGCCAGGCTCGCGATGACCGGCGCACTCGGTGGCGACCACGCATCCCCGCAGCCGTCATTCCGAATCGCCATGCAGCCGACCAGCAGCGACCAGGATTTGAGGTTCCAGGTCGAGAACTGTCGCATCGCCGCGGAAGCCTGGGTGGTTCTGTGCCATCTGCTGCTGAAGGTTCACCAGAGCGTGCCGATCATGGCGGTGGACGTTCTTGTGCAAGGCGACACGGCGCCGGTCCCCTTGATGGCGTCCGCGGAACTCAAGTCCACATATCCCGGCGTCGCCTTGATGCTTCCGTTCGTGCTTGACGACCTGGAGCCCGAAGGCGGTGGCTACAGCTTCTTCATCACCCTGAAGTCGCCGCTCGCGCCCGACAACGAGGCAACGCTGAACGCAGCGCTGGAGGTGTGGTTGCAGGCGGTCCTGAACGGAGGCTACGCATTGGCGCCCCTCGATCCCGCGGCCTGTTACGTGGAGCCCTACGGCGAGGGCGTTGATGCCTACGAGACAACCATCGAATGGGCTGTATTCAAGCTTCGCGCGGATCCCGCAGGCGCAATCAACGGCTTGGTGAACCAGTTGGCCCGCTTCCACTTCCGTTGCCAGTCGATCCATGCCCTGGAAATCGGATAGGCCATGGTGAACGCTGCGCTGCATCCGATACCGGCGGTTATCGAACAACACGCTGGCGAGAGCGCGCATTTGTGCCACGTGCGCTCGACGTTGGTCGACGCGCCGCACGTCAGGCTCGGCGAATTGCGTCGCATCGACAGCCGCCTTGCCGCCCATCTCGATGGATTGGCGGTGGCAGGTGCATTCGGCAGGAAGGTGTGCGAGGCCGCAGTCCTTGCCAAAACCGCGCACGGTGAAGTCTTCGCGGCAATTGCACGGGCAATCGAAGACGGCGACACGGGGCGCCTCGACCAGTTGCTGACGCTTGCCGAAGCCAACTTGCAGGTGCAAGCGGGTGCCCTCTTTGCATTCAATTGGGTTTCGGCGCAATGGTTGAAGGGCATCACGCGCGGCCTGTTGGATTCGTCGAGCGCGTTCAGGCGCCGGGTTGGCATCGCTGCCTGCGCATCTCACCTGGTTGACGCCGGTCCGGCGTTGACATCGGCGCTTCATGATGCCGATGCTCCGTTGCGCGCAACGGCCCTCCGGGTGGCGGGCGAAGGTGGTCGATCCGATCTTCTGCCGCTCTGCCTCGGGGCATTGACCGACGACGATGCGGAGTGCCGTTTTCAGGCCATCCAGTCGGCGGCGCTGCTGGGCGATCGGCGGGCCGCCGTTGCCGCACTGCGAGACTTCGCACTGGAGCGCGGCCCGTATCGCGCTCGGTCGCTGATGATCCTGCTCAAGCTCGCGACGCCGGCGCAGGCGGCGGCCATCCTCAAGGGTCTGTCCGACAGTGAACCCGATAGCCGTGTGTTGATCCGCAGTGCCGGTATTGCCGGCGATCCCCAATGGGTGTCCTGGCTCATCGGCCGGATGGACGACGCACGATTGGCGCGGCTTGCAGGCGAATCGTTCAGCACCATCACTGGACTGGACCTGTCATCGCCCGGGTTCGCAGGCGAGCCTCCGCAGCCCCTGGACCCGGTACCCGCGGACGACCCTGAAATCGAAGACATCGCCGTGGACGAAGATGACGGCTTGCCTTGGCCAAGCCCGCCGAAACTGCAGGCGTGGTGGTCGGCCAATGCACACCGGTTCCAGGCCGGGGCGCGCAGCTTCCTGGGTGCACCGCCATCGCGCGCGCACTGCCTGAAGGTGTTGGGAAGCGGCTACCAACGCCAGCGCATCGCGGCTGCGCAATTCCTTTGCATCCTTCAACCGGGCACCAAGCTCTTCCCCACCAGCGCCCCCGCCTGGCGCCAGCAACGCTGGCTCGACACCATGGGAGCCTGATCCGCATGGCCGCCCAATTCATCCTCGCGGTGCTCGCCGCCGTCTTTTTGCTGGCAGCCCTCTGGCGCTTCTCCCGCGAGGGATTCAAACTCGGTCCGGCGAGCCGCACCTGGTTCCTGGTCGCGCTGATCTTCGGCGCGGTGTCCGCCTGGTTGTGGTGGTCCGGCGTCAGGCCGGCTTTGCAATGATTTCGTGGAGGCACAGGCCGTGATCAATGTGGTGGTTGTCAGTCATCGCGGCGCGCCGGTCGGGCAGCCCATGTCGGCGCAGTTCGGGCCCGCTGGCGGCACCATCGGGCGCGCGCCCACCAATACGCTGGTACTGGACGACCCCGACCGCACGGTGTCGCGCGTGCATGCGCAGGTGGAGTGTCGGGGTGGCAAGTTCTTCATCCTCGACCGCGGCAGCAATCCGCTGCAAATCAATGGCCAGCCGCTCGGCACGGGGCGCGAGGCCGCGCTCGGCGCAGGCGACCGGCTCGTGGTCGGCGGCTTCGAACTCACGGTGCAAGGCGTCGGTGGTGGTGCAGCGGCAACCGCACCGGCGCCCGCTGCCGCCAGCGCGCCGCGACCCTCCGATGACGACCCTTTCGCCGACCTGCTCGCCGGCCTCGGCTCGCCCACGCCGCCCGTTGCCGCCCCCTCCGCCAAGGGCGCGAGCCCGTCTTCGCGCGCCCAGCCCGATTCATTGCCGTTCCCCGATCCGATGGCGCACCCCGCCGGCAAGCCCGGCGGCGGTGCGCCAATCGACGACCCCTTCGCCGACTTGTTGGGCCCGGGCGCCGCACCGCCCCCCGCCGCCAGCGGGTCCGACGACTTCTCCGGCCTTGGCCTGCAGGCCGGTCCCCCCAGCAGCATCGAGGACTTGTTCGGCGGCCTCGGCGGCAGCGGCCCCGGCAGCGATCCTTTCGGGGACTCGCCGCTCGGCGCGCCGCTGCTGCAGCCGAACATGTCGTCGAACGTCGACCCGCTCGCAGCCTTGCAAGCCACGCCCAAGCCGGTCGCACCGCCACGCAGCGACCACCTTCCGATCGGCCAGTTCGGCTACACGCCGCCCAAGGGCGTCGTCCCCTCGGGCGCAAGCAGTGGCGGTTCGCTGATGGACGATCTCGGCCCGGCGCCAGCCGCGCCGGCGCCCTTGTTCGACGACTTGGCGGGCAAGCGGATCGCAAGCCCGTCACCGGACGCGCAACAGGCGGCCGAAGCCGATGACGATGACCCCTTCGCCAACCTGATACCGGGCCCGCCGCCCGCGCCGCCCGCGCCGCCAGTTGCCGCATTCGTCAGTCCACCGGCCGTCGCATCACGCACCGCCCCAGCCGCTGCACCACTGGCTGCACCTGTCGCCGCATCACGCCCCGCGCCGGCAGCACCCGCCCCGGTCGCCGCGGCCGGACCCGCCGCCGCAACCGCCTCCGACGACGTCCTGTTCGCCGCCTTCCTGCGCGGCGTCAACAGCAAGCACCAGATGCCCACGGCGCTCACCCCCGAGCTCATGGAGCGCATCGGCGCCCTATTGCGCACGGCGGCCGAGGGCACGCTGCAACTGCTCCACGCGCGCACCGAGGTCAAGCGCGGCGTGCAGGCCGAGGTCACGATGATCGCGGCGCAGGCCAACAACCCGCTCAAGTTCTCGCCCACGGCCGAAGTCGCGCTGGCCCACCTGCTCGGCGCCGGCGTGCGCGGCTTCATGGGCCCCGAGGAAGCAATGCGCGACGCCTACGACGACCTGCGCGCCCACGAGTTCGGTGTGATGGTCGGCATGCGCGCCGCCCTCGCGCACGTGCTCGCCCGCTTCACGCCCGCGGAGCTCGAAAAGAAGATCGTCGCGAAATCCGCGTTCGACGCCCTGTTCACCAATCGAAAGGCCAAGCTGTGGGATGAGTTCGTCGCGCTGTACGGCACCATCGCAGCCGAAGCCGAGGACGATTTCCACAGCCTGTTCGGCAAGGCGTTCGTGCAAGCGTATGACGAGCAGATGGCGCGCCTGAAATCGGGCCGCTGAAAAACAACAGCGAGGAGCACGGGGTGGAGATTGAAATCGTGACCTTGTCCAAGCAAGGCGGGCGCTCGTACAACGAAGACACCTACGGCCACTGGAACGATGACCGCTACGTGATCTGCGTCGTTGCCGATGGTGCCGGCGGCCACGGTGGCGGCGACGTGGCCGCGGCCGTCGTGCGCAGCAGCGTGCTGGCCACCTTTGCGCAGAGGCCGGGGCTCGATGCCGGCCTGCTGCGCAACGTCGTCGAGCGCGCCAACCTCGACGTGGTGGCGCGCCAGGCCGAGGGCGGCAAGCTGTCGGAGATGCGCTCGACCGTCGTCCTGGCCGCAGTCGACCTGCACGAGAACACGGTGGCCATGGCGCACTGCGGCGACAGCCGCGCCTACGTGTTCCGCGCTGGCGCGCTGCTGACGCGCTCGCTCGACCACAGCCTGGTCCAGCAGATGGTGGCGGGCGGCATGCTCGACGACGAGGGCGCGCGGCTACACCCGCAACGCAACATGCTGCTGTCGGCGCTGGGCTCCGTCGAATCGGCGCCCGAGATCGGCATCTCGCGCCCCATGCCGCTGACCGCGGGCGATGTGATCCTGCTGTGCTCGGACGGCATCTGGGAGCCGCTGGGCGACGCCTGCCTGAGCGAAACGCTGCAGGCCTCGCGCAATCCAAGCCAGTGGATCGAGCAAATCGACGCGCAGGTCAGGAGCCGCGCCAAGCCCGGCTACGACAACTACACCGCCCTCGCGCTCTGGGCGCATGACGACGATGACGTGACGCAGATGTTGCCGCCTTGAGGCCAGTGGCACGCGACCCCCCAAGCAAGCGAAAAGGGCCTGGATGACCAGGCCCTTTCACAATTCACCACTCGGACCAGCCCGTTCCCCGGGCCTGCCCGCTACCGCGCGACCCGTGGCGCATGAATCCAGGACGAGCACGGCGAAGTCTGTTCGTGGGCACCCGCGGAACCGGCTTTGCCGGGCCGCCGGGTGCGCCCCCTTGAGCAAGCAAAAAGGGCCTGGATGACCAGGCCCTTTCACAATCCACCTCTCGGACCAGCCCGTTCGCCGGGGCGGCCCGCTATCGCGTGACCCGTGGCGCATGAATCCAGGACGAGCACGGCGAAGTCTGTTCGTGGGCACCCGCGGAACCGGCTTTGCCGGGCCGCTGGGTGCGCCCCCTAGAGGGGGAAGCGCCGCAGGCGCTTCGGGGGTGGTCCATTTCCCCCGCGGAACCGGCTTTGCCGGGCCGCTGGGTGCGCCCCCTTGAGGGGGAGGCGCCGCAGGCGCATCGGGGGTGTTTCAATTCACCCGAAGGCCACATTTTCCGCGATGTTCCAAGCCGCGGTCTTCTTGCCTTCCCCGGCGCCTTTCTTCGACTGCGGGTCGTACTCGAACTTCACCTTGGCGAAATTGAGCGTGACGTTCTCGGTGAGCCTGTCTTCGCCGCCGCTGCCGCCCGTGCTGATGCTGCTCACGATCAGCTCTTCCATGGTGATCGTGATGTATTCGAGCGGGTTGTCCCCGGCCTTGCGGACCACGAGTGTCGCTTCGTCGATGTGCGTGCCCTTGCAGCAGGCCAGGATCAGCGCATGCGATGCGCCGTCCACGTACTTGGTGAACGAGAGATCCTGCACGTTCACCTTGCCCGCGCCGCCGCCGCCGCCGGTGTGGGTGGTGCCGCTTTGCGACAAGCCCCAACTCCAAGCCAGCACGTCGATTTCCTTCTTGTGCTTGGCATCGACAGACTCGCCGTCGACACCCTTGATCTTGATAAACATGTCTACAGCCATGATGGTCACCTTTCAGTTGAGGAGTGAAAAAAAACGGGCTTGCTTGCAGTTGTCGCCATCGGCAGATTCGCCAGGTAGCTGTTGAGAAAACGAGTCAGCCTCCCTGATTTCAAATGCCGCGCGAACTCGTCAACCGCCTTTTGCGGAAGGCAGCTTGGACACCAGACGCAGGGACACCGTGAGCCCTTCGAGCTGATAGTGCGGCCGCAGGAAGAACTTCGAGGTGTAGTAGCCCGGATTTCCCTCCACCTCCTCCACCACGACTTCGGCGGCAGCCAGCGGCTTGCGCGCCTTGGTTTCTTCTGACGACGTGGACGGGTCGCCGTCCACGTAGTTGGTGATCCACTTGTTGAGCCAGCGCTCCATGTCCGCGCGCTCCTTGAAGCTGCCGATCTTGTCGCGCACGATGCACTTCAGGTAGTGCGCGAACCGATTGCAGGCAAACAGGTAGGGCAGGCGCGCGGCCAGGTTGGCATTGGCCGTGGCGTCGGGGTCGTCGTACTCGAAAGGCTTCTGCAGCGACTGCGCGCCGATGAAGGCCGCGAAGTCGGAGTTCTTGCGGTGAATCAACGAGAGCAGGCCGGCCTTCGACAGTTCGGCCTCGCGCCGGTCGCTGATGGCGATCTCGGTCGGGCACTTCTGGTCGACGCCGCCGTCATCGCTCGGGAAGGTGTGCAGCGGCAGGCCTTCCACCGCGCCGCCCGACTCGATGCCGCGGATGCGCGAGCCCCAGCCATAGAGCTTGTACGAACGGTTGATGTTGGTGGCCATCGCATAGGCCGCGTTGGCCCAGGCGTAGTGGCTGTGGTCCGCACCGGCAACGTCTTCCTCGAAGTCGAAGTCCTCGACCGGATTGGTCTTGGCGCCATACGGCGTGCGCGCCAGGAAGCGCGGCATGCACAAGCCGATGTAGCGCGCATCGTCGGACTCGCGCAGCGAGCGCCAGCCGGCGTATTCGGGTGTCTGGAAAATCTTCGTCAGGTCGCGCGGGTTGGCCAGCTCCTGCCACGACTCCATCTGCATCAGGTGCGGGCTTGCGCCGGTGATGAAGGGCGCGTGCGCGGAGGCTGCGATCTTTGCCATCTCGCCGAGCAGCTCCACGTCGGGCGGGCTCTGGTCGAAGTGGTAGTCGCCGACGATGGCGCCGAAAGGCTCGCCGCCGAACTGGCCGTACTCCTGTTCGTAGACCTTCTTGAACATCGGGCTCTGGTCCCAGGCCGCGCCCTTGAATTTCTTGAGCTGCTTGTGGAGATCCTTCTTGGAGATGTCCATCACGCGGATCTTGAGGTTCTCGTCCGTCTCAGTGTTGTTCACCATGTAGTGCAGGCCGCGCCAGGCACTTTCGATCTTCTGGAAGTCCTCGTTGTGCAGGATCTTGTTGATCTGCTCGGAGAGCTTGGCGTCGATGGCCGCGATCATGGCCTGGATCGACTTGGTCACGTCCTTGCTGATGACCTGGGTGTTGCTGAGCGCCTGTTGCGCCAGCGTGAGCACCGCGGCCTCGACCGCGCTCTTGGCTTCGTCGCTGCGCGGCTTGAACTCTTTTTGCAGGAGCGACGAGAAGTCGCTCCCTTCCAGCGCAACGTCTTTCAGTGCGCTCTGCTGCTCGAGTGCTTCGGTAGCCATGGTGCGTTCTCCTGGTATGCGGTGATAGGTTCAGTCGTCACGCGGCAGGCGCGGCGTCCTCGGGCTTCTTGCTGGCGGCCAGTGTCTTCAGCAGTTCGGGGTTGTCCAGCACCTTGGCCAGCAGGTCTTCGGCGCCGCCCTTGCCGTCCATGTAGGTCACCAGGTTCGACAACTGCGTGCGCGCTTCCAGCAGCTTGTTCAGCGCATCGACCTTGCGCGCCACTGCGGCGGGGGAGAAGTCCTCCATGTTCTCGAAGGTAAGGTCGACCTTGAGTTCGCCTTCGCCGGTCAGCGTGTTGGGCACGGAGAAAGCGGCATGCGGCTTCATCGCCTTCATGCGCGTGTCGAAGTTGTCGACATCGAACTCGAGGAACTTGCGGTCGGCCACCGGAATGACCTTGTCCGGGTCGGCCGGCTTTCCCGACAGGTCGGCCAGCACGCCCATCACGAAGGGCAGCTGGATCTTCTTCTCGGCGCCATAGAGCTCGACGTCGTATTCGATCTGGACGCGCGGCGCCCGGTTGCGGGCGACGAATTTCTGACTGCTGGTGGCCATGGAAGTAACTCCTTGCGTTGGAAGTAGCGGACCGCTGGAAAGAGGATCACTCAGACGACGGGCGCGGGCCCGTCACGAGTTCGATGCTGTCGATCGCGTTGGGGGCGAGGTCGTTCATGATCTCGAAGAAGCTCACGCCGATCAACCGCTTGGCGCGCTCGATCAGCAGGGGCGCCGGGTTGCCCGGTTCGGTTTGCTCCAGGAAGCGGATCACGCGATCGAGCGTGAGCAGCGCGTCCTGGCGGCTGTTGATCTCGCCGCGCGGCGCGGCGGGCCGGCCGCCCGCGGGGGCATCGCCGCCGCCCGCCTCGCCGGCTTCTGCTTCGGGCTCCGCCTCGGCGCCGTCGCCCATCACGGCCGTGCTGGCGGTGCGCAGAACGATGCCGATGCGGCGCAGCGGATCGAGGTCGATCGCGTCGCCCAGCCCGGTGCGCTCGACCAGCAGCGTCTGCAGCGCGGACACCTGTGCCACGATGCCTTGCAGCATCGGCATCGTCTCCGGATGCTCGGCATGGATCTCCGACAGCGCGCCGTGGACCTGGGCCGGCGAATAGCCGGCGCTGTTGCCCACCGGGGTGAGCAGGTTGTGCGCGATCGCGATGTCGCGAACCTTGATCGGCCCGACGCCGCGCGAAACGCCCACGCTGGCCTCGTAGAAGTCGCGCAGCACCATCGTCTGCTGGGTCAACGGCGCGAGCGCGTTGAGGCGCATCGTCGGGTCGTTGTCCTCCTCGGCATCGAGCATTGGATGTATGCCGTCCCAGAAAGTGTCGAGCAGGCCGGTCAGCAATTTCAGGCCCAGGCTGAAGCCAACCACGCCCTGCATCCGCGTCGACGCGCGCAGCAGCAGCATCGCCAGGCGCACGTCCTTGGCACGATGCAGCAGTGCCTGCGCCTGCTCCGACACCAGGCGCCACTCGGGCTCGACCGCCGGGATCACCTTGTCGCCGAATTGCTGTTCGGGCTTGCCCTGGGCAGCCGTGTCCAGGGCGGTGAAGGCCGGGTCATGTTCAAGGTCCTCCCCCACCGGCGATGCCTCGCTGATGGGTGCTTGCAAGGCCTCGACGAGTTCGGGAGTCAGCATGTTGCCTGTTCAAATTGACTGGTGATAATCAAAGATGCTTCTGGACCGGTCAATGCAACGAAGGGAATAGCATGAGACTCCTCGGCACACGCCGTTTGCCCTATGGCAGCAACGCGGTTCTGGCTTCGTTGCTGGTCGGGCTTGCGCTGGCCGGATGCGCAGCCAAGCCGCCGCCGCCGCCGGTCACGACGCCCATCGCCATGACGATCACGGCCGGCCCCGACGCCAACCCCGACGTCAACGGCCGCTCATCGCCGATCACGGTGCGCGTGTATGCGTTCAAGACCACCGCCGCATTCGAAAGCACGGACTTCTTCACGCTGTTCGACAAGGACACCGCCGTCCTGGCTGCCGATACGGTGCAGCGCGAGGAGATGCTGTTGCGCCCCGGCGAAAGCAGGAAGCTGCAGATGGTGCTGCCCGCCGATGCCAAGGCCTGGGGCCTGATGGGCGTCTACCGCGACCTCGACCGCGCCCGCTGGCGCGAGGTTCGTCCGGTCGAGGCGGGCAAGGGACAGATCGTGACGGTGACTGTCGGTGCGCGGCAGATGAAGATCGACACGGTCGCCGCGCCACCGCCTGCGCCTGCGAAGTAGGCGGGTGTTCATTGGGTAGCCTTCGTGCTTCGCACGGCGGTGCGAGCGCCTTCGGGCGGCTCCGCCCGTGTTCGCTCTGAGGCGCAAGCTTGCTTGGGGCGGCCGTGTGGCGCTCATGACCCCCGGTGCAGCCGTGCCAGCGACTGGTCCGCGGGCAGGAAGTGGTGAAGCAGGTCCGAACTGAAGGCGGCCTGGGTGTGCGGGGACGCGGCGCCGGTGAGATAGAGGCCGCGCCAGAAGAAGGCGGCCTTGCTGCCGTCCGGCTCGAACAGCTTGCCCGCCAGCTCGCGCAACGCCGGTTCCAGCGCAATCAGTTGTTCCACCCAGAGATGACTCGCCAGCCGCGCGGCCGGCGCCTCGGACTGCTCGCGCAAAAGCCCGGCGCCAAGCGCACGCAAGCGGGCCGACAGCCCGGCGAACAGTGCATCGAACTGCTCGACGGCCGCGTCGCCCGAGGCCTCGGGTTCGCTTTCAGGGTCGTGCAGGCGATGGCCGAGCGCCTGGGCGAGCAGCGGCGGCGGCAGCGCCCCGCACACCTCGGCATGGCCGGCCAGGCGTTCGAGTCCGGTGACGACCAGGTACACGGGCAAGCGCAGTTCCAGCAACTGCGTCGTCTCGCGCAGCACACGCTTCAGGCGTTCGGCCAGCGGCCCCAGTGACTGCGGCGACTGCAGCAACTCGCGCGCGTCCACGCACACCACGATGCCGTTGAGCGGCAGCGCCGGCCGTTGTTCCGCCAATGCCATCAGCGCGCGCAGCCAGAGGCCGCGGGCCCGCTGCCCGATGATGCCGTTGCTCACGGCGGCCGGACCGAGCGCAATCGCGGCCATGGCCGGACGCGCCAACGCCTGCCAGAACATCCACGGCTGCGCCTCGATGGCCAGCAGCCCCGGCAAGTTGGCGGCGGCGTTGCCGATGAACATCAGCCAGGGCTTGCTGAGGTCCGCGGCGCCCGCTTCGGACAGCGCCGGCGGCAATGCGGCAAGCGCAGTGTCTGCGTCGTCGATGTCGGATTGCGCGAGGAGCCTGCGCAATGCGCGCAGGCGGTGCGAGCGGCGGCGCCCCAGCGTCCACCACCACAGCAGCGCAAATGCGACGGCGCAGGCCGCGGTCAGCAGCCAGAAGCGTTGGGGCAAGGCCGTCATTTCATCGTTCTGTCGTGTGCAGGAATTCGAATTCGGCGATCAGGCGCTCCGGATCCCTGTGGGCCGAAAGCGATTCGCGCAGCTGCTGCAGGTATTCGGAGGCCAGTTCGAACGGCGGCCGGTCGATGTTCTCGCTGAAGGGCGCGGGCGAGGAGAGTGCCGTCACCATCACCGTGCCGAACGGCGGGCTGACCAGCCAGCTCGCAGGCACATCCGCGCCGATCTCGATGCGCTCGCCGGCAGCGAGACGCCGCGGGGGGCGGCCCGCATTGAAATGCAGCACCGAGCCATCGGCAGTGAAGTAGTCGACCCAGACATAACCTTCGTAGTTGGGCTGCGTGACCTGCAGCAATACCGGGTCGCCTTCGCGCAGCCGGCCGTTGTGCGCGGTGCTGGGGAACACGGTCAGCCCCAATTGCCTGTCGCGGTTGCGCATCTGGTAGGGCTTCAGCATCGCGACTACTTCGCAATACGGCCACACCCGCAATGCGAGCTCGACGTGCGTGGACCGCACGCCCGGCATGGCCGCCACGTCACGCTGCACGCGCTCGACGTCTTCCGCCTTGGACACGAAACCACGCACTTCGGCCATGCCGGTGTCGGTCACGGTGGCCTGCAGGTCGGCGCATGCGAAGGCCTGCAGGCGGGTGTCGACGCGTTGCGCCAGCGTCGTCGAAATCTCTTGCGGGCGGACCACGAACAGCCAGAGCAGCATGGCCAGGGGCAGCAGCAGCATCATCGCGAAACCGGCGCGCAGCAGCGTCCTTTCGCGGCGCTCCGGACTGAGCGGGCCTGGCGGGTCCTGCGTGGAATACGGTTGCGGCGTGATGCGCTCCTGCGCCGTCTCGCCCAGGGCCAGGGGCGGCGTGGCCAATTGCTGTCCATGCAGCGCCTTCAGCTTGCCGAGCTCGCCGCTGTCGCCGTTCTCAAAGTAGTACTGGCCGCGAAAGCCGTGCGCCATCACATGCCAGTAGACCTCGCGCAGCTCGTCGTCCTCGGCCTGCAGCGACGAGAGGTGATGGAAGAATTCGGTGTGCGCGTTGTTGGAGTTGTACAGCTGCACCTGCAGCGGCGCCGTGCGCGCATGCCACGCAGGGCGGCGCGCAAGGATCTCGTCGAGCCAGGCGACCAGCGCGAACGAAGCCGACTCGACCCGGTCGGCCGTCTGCCCGGCGGCAATCGCCCGCGCGCGCGCCTGCTCCAGCAGGGCCAGCATCCGGCGCTGGGGCTCGTCCACCGGCGAATCCGCAAGGCCGGCGTGGATTGCGACGTCCAGTTCGAGGCCGAGCGAGAACAGGGGGTGGAAAAAGTCGAGCAGGCGATGGCGATGCATGGCTGCTCGCGGCTATCCTTCGTTGGCGTGAGCTGGGTGCTTGCGCCGGCGTGGTTGGCACATGCTCCGTCCCGTCCGTATTAGAGGAAGTGCCGCAATTCTTTCAACCGCCCGGGGCGCGCACCATACTGCGTGGGGACTATGCCGTTCGGGCGGCGCCGCGGCTTGCCGCAGGGGCCAAAGGCCGCTATCTTCAGTGTTGAGTTAACAATTGCCGCCGGGGGTGCGCCATGAAAATCCTGATCGCCGACGACCACCGGCTCGTCATCGAAGCGGTCAAGGCCAAGTTGTCCGAGCTGGAGCCCGCCATTGAATTCGTACTCGCCATGAGCGTGGACGAGTTGCTTGCAAGCGCTTCCGATGATCTCGACCTGGCCGTGATCGATCTCAACATGCCGGGTGCCGAGGGCCAGGCGCACATCGAGGAAATCCGCCGCCGCCATCCCGCGGTGCCGGTCATCGTCCTGTCGGGCTACGAAGACCCGACGGTGATGCGCAGTGCGCTCGAAGTGGGTGTGCTCGGCTTCATTCCCAAGGCCTACTCGCCCGAAGTCATGATTTCAGCCGTGCGGCTGGTGCTGGCCGGCGGTGTCTACGTTCCGCCGCTGATGCTGTCGGCCGTGCCGCCGGGCATCATGCCGGGCGTCGCCAACGTCGGCGCCGACGCCGCCGTGCCGCGCGCCGGCAATGCCCAAACGCTCGAACACCTGCGCAAGGTGCTGACCGAGCGGCAGGTCGAAGTGCTTCAACTGCTCTCGCAAGGCAAGCCCAACAAGCTGATCGGGCGCAGCCTCGGCATCAGCGAAGGCACCGTGAAGATTCACCTCGCAGCCATCTTTCGCGCGCTCAACGTGCGCAACCGCACCGAGGCGGTGGTGGCGGCGCAGACGCTGACCGAAGCGCAGACCTGAGCTAGACCTGACCCCCCCGAAGCGCCTGCGGCGCCTCCCCCTCGAGGGGGCGCACCCGGCGGCCCGGCAAAGCCGGTTCCGCGGAGGAAATGGAACACCCCCGAAGCGCCTGCGGCGCCTCCCCCTCGAGGGGGCGCACCCGGCGGCCCGGCAAAGCCGGTTCCGCAGGTGCCCACGAACAGACTTCGCCGTGCTCGTCCTGGGTTTCATGCGTCGCGGATCACGCGCAGAAGGTGCTTGGTCGCCCGAGACAGCGGGCTCATGGTCGAGGTGGCGGGGCGTATAGAGTGCCGCCCCTCTGACACGGGCATTCGTGCGGACATGCGGGCAGGAAATCGAAGTCGACGCGCTTCACGCCAATGCTCTTGACCGGGCTGCAGGCCAGTGCGACCCAGGAAGTGCGTGCCCAAGCTTCATGCTGATGCCATTGCGTCAACGCCAAGGACGTAGGCTGCAACCTTCCTCACGCCGACCCGGTGCCCTGCAGCGCGCGCCTGGCTAGCAGGAAGGCCGCCGCGTTCCAGCTCTGCCCGGCCATTCCCATCGGCGCCAATGTCTTGCCATGGAACCACTCGGTGAAGCGCCAGTCTCCGTGTTCATTGGCACGCGCAAGGCGGCCCAGTTCCGTCCAGGCCAGCTCGCGCAGGCCCAACTGCGCGAGTGCCATCACCCAGAAGCCGCCGACGAAGGGCCAGATGCCGCCGTTGTGATACTGGTGCACGATGTTCTGCTGGTGCCGCCCCATGTACGGCCGCCACAGTTCATGCTGGCGCGTCAGTGGGTGCAGCACGACGCGCACAGGCCAGGGCTCGCTCGCACGCGCCGCGATGATCGTGTCGACGATGCGCCGCGCCATGTCCTGATCGGCGAGTCCGCTCTGAATCGCGAGCACGTTGCCGAACACATCCCCCTCGTCGCCGACCACCGAGAGGTTGACGAAACTGAGGTACATCCCCGGGTCCTGCCGGCCGCGCCGCGCATAGTGCCGCAGCAGGCGGGCCCGGTGGTATTCGGGCAGATCCTGCTGGAAGGGATTGAACAGGTGGTTGAAGTGGTAGAGCGTCTCCTGGGCATGGTCCAGGGCGAAGCGGCGCTTGACGTCGTACCAGAGCGCGTTGGTGTAGAGCACGTAGCCCGAGCGCGGCATGATGTCGGCCCAGTCGCTGGCCTCGTTCTGCTGCAGCAGCCGGAAGTGCTGATGCTCCTGTGCCAGCAGCCAGGCGATCGCGCGGCGCACCTCGCCGTCCCAGTGCGCAGGGCCGACGCTGCCATGGCGGCGCAAATGGTCCACCGCGATCAGCCACCACAAGGTGGCGTCGATGCAGCCCAGGTACCAGAAGTCGGCATCCTGGCCTTCCGGGTCGACGTACTTCGGAATCTGCCCGTTGGCCGCCTGCTGCGCCGCCAGCGCGTCGAGGCTTGCCACCGCGCCTTGCTCCAGCGCCGGATTGCCGCTGCCGCACATCGCCATCACGCAGATCGCCGCGTCGCGCCCGAAGATGCGCGTGTAGCGCCGCGCGACCGCCGCATCGGTGCGGCTGGCGGCCAGGATGCCGTGCGGAGTGAGGTTGGCTTGCAGGAGGTCCAGCGACGCTTTCGAGCAGGTGTCGATCAGTGCGAGGGTGGGGGCGTCGAGAGCGGTCATGTGACGCTCTGGGCGCTTGATCGAGGCGGCGTCAGGCCCTCTTTGGCCATCGCCTCCCTTGAGCCGAGCGGTCGGCCGAACTCGGCATCGAAAGCGCGCTCCGCCTGCTCGCGAATCATCTTCGAGCTGCCCTGCATCTTGTGGACGACCACGCGCCGATGGAAGTCCCGAAATGGCGCGTCTGAAATGTTGATGCCGATGCCGTCCAGTTTCATGCACACGTTCCAGCACACGTTGATGGAAAGTCCGGTCTCGAGTTGCTTGAGTTGCTTGAGTTGCTTGAGTAGCTTGAGTAGCTTGATGTCATACGGGACTTGACGGTGCATGAGCGGCGGCGGGATCTTTTGATGGTTCCAGGCTTGGCCACGGAGTTTCGCCGACCGGAGCAGCAATTCGATACCGCGCGACTTCAGGGCGCGCCGGCGCCCGTCGTTCCCGCCAGGGGCGCATGTGCCCGGCCGACTTCCGCAATCACGGCGCGCAGCCATCGGTGCGCGGGCGCCTGGTGCGCGCGCTCGTGCCACAGTTGGTAGAAACGCATCGTCGGAAAGCCCGGCGGCGTCTGCAGGATCACCAGCCCCAGCGACATCGCGAAGTGCTCGGCAAAGTGGCGGGCCGTGGTGAACACCAGGTCGGTGCGCGCCACCACATGCGGCGCCAGCCCGAAGTAGGGCACCGACACGCGCGCGTCGCGGGCTACATGCAATTTCGCCAGGTGCGTCTCGACCACGCCGCGGTGCAGCCCCGAATAGCGCATGGGCGCGACGTGCGAGGCCGACAGGTACTGCTCGAGCGTCAGTTCGCCGCAGCCGGCCAGGTCGTGGCCCGGCCGCACCAGGCAGACCAGTTGGTCCTCGAGCAGCAGCAAGGTGTGAAGCAGTTCGGGCGGGTCGGGCCAGTTGCCGACGATGACGTCGAGCTGGTCGTCCACCAGCGCGCGCTCGCTGTCGAAGTCGGGCCCCATCGGGTGCACTTCGAGCCGGCACAGCGGCGCCTCCTCGCGGATGCGGCGCGCGACTTCGGCCAGCACCGAAGGCGCCAGGTAGTCCGGCGAGGCCACGCGGAATGTCAGCGCCGCTCGCTGGGCCTCGAAGCTCTCGGGCGTGGCCACCAGCGCGCCCATCGCATCGAGCGCCACGCGCGCCTGCGCGGCCAGTTGCAGGCCGCGCTCGGTCGGCACCATGTCGAGCTTGTTGCGCACCAGCAGGGGGTCGGAGAGGATCGACCGCAGGCGCTTCAGCGTGGCGCTGACGGCGGGCTGGGTCTGGCCCATGCGCCGCGCCGCGCGCGAAACGCTGCGCTCTTCCATTAGCGCGCAGAGCGCCCGGATCAGGTAGCCATCGAGTTGGTCGACGTTGCTGCGTGAGGTCATTGCGTTGCGGCCGCGGCCGGGGTCAATGGTCTTTGCTGATCCACTCTATATCGAAACCGCTGCCGCTGACGTCTCGCCTGCGGACGCGAAAAAGCGCAACCTTCGGGCTCCCGATTCCTCCCTCGATTCGAACCCCACCGAAACACCCCGGAGCCGCGCATGACCACTATTCCCTTGCCCTCTCCCGCAGTCGCGGGAACGGGTCCGACCAACGACCTCGACGCCACCTATCGCAAGATCACCTGGCGCCTCATTCCTTTCCTGTTCGTGCTCTGGGTCCTGGCCTGGATCGACCGGGTCAACATCGGCTTCGTGAAGCTCACGATGCTCGACGACCTGCGCTGGAGCGAAACCATCTACGGCCTCGGCGCCGGCATCTTCTTCCTCGGCTACTTCTTCTTCGAAGTGCCCTCCAACCTGCTGCTGCAACGCATCGGCGCGCGCAAGACCATCACGCGCATCACGCTGGGCTGGGGCATCGTCTGCGTGCTGATGATGTTCGTCAAGACGCCGGCGATGTTCTACTTCCTGCGCTTCCTGATGGGCGTATTCGAAGCGGGCTTCTACCCCGGCATCATCCTGTACCTCACCTACTGGTATCCGAGCGAGCGCCGCGCCAAGGCCTTCGGCATGTTCATGTCGGCGTCCGGCGTGGCCGGCGTCATTGGCGGACCGCTCGCAGGCACCGTGATGAACAGCCTCCACGGCGTCAACGGCTGGGCCGGCTGGCAATGGGTGTTCCTGGTCGAGGGCCTGCCGTCGATCATCGCGGCCTTCGTGACATGGTTCTACCTGACCGACCGTCCGTCGCAAGCCAAGTGGCTCTCCCCCGCGCAGCGCCAGTCGATCGAGGACGACCTGTCACGCGACAGGGCCTCGCTCGGCCATCGCGAAGAAAGCCTGATCGCATCGCTGAAGGACGGCCGCCTGTGGCTGCTGATCCTGGTCTTCTTCTGCGTCATCGCGGCCAATTCGTCGCTGACCTTCTTCGGCCCCTCCGTTGTCAAGGAAGTCGGCTTCACCGACCCGGCCACGGTCGGCTGGATCATGGCGCTGTCCTACCTGTTCGGCGCGATCGGCATGGTCGTCAACGGCCTGCATTCCGACCATCGCAAGGAAGCGCGGCTGCACTGCGCATTCGCCGCGGCACTTGGTGCGCTCGGCCTGCTGCTCACGTCGTTGTTCATCCAGGTGAGCCCCGTGCTGGCGCTCGTTGCGCAGACGGTCGCCATCATCGGCACCATGAGCGCCATCCCGGTGTTCTGGCAACTGCCCGGCCGCTTCCTCGCGGGTGCCGCGGCGGCCGGCGGCGTCGCGCTCATCAACTCCATCGCCAACCTCGCGGGCTTCGGCGCACCGGCCATGCTCGGCTTCGTCAAGACGCAGACCGGTGGCCTCGCCCCGGGCCTGCTGATCGTGGCCGCCGTCGAGGTGTGCGCGACCCTGCTGATCCTCCTGTTCGTTCCGCGCTTCACCAAGCAATCTGGAAAGTGATTCAAACGATGACTTCAAATCTCACGCTCGCGGCCGTCACTGCGATGGACCACGACACGTTCGTCGACACCCTGGGCGACCTGTTCGAGCATGCGCCCTGGGTCGCCGAAGCGGCGTGGGCCGTGCGTCCCTTCGCCACGGAAGAGGCGCTGCATCGCGCCATGATGGATGCCGTGCGCGCCGCGCCGCTGCCCAAGCAACTCGCCTTCCTGCGCGGCCATCCCGAACTGGCCGGCAAGGAAGCCCAGGCCGGCACGATGACCGGGCATTCGACCTTCGAACAGCGCGGCCTCGACAGCCTGAGCCACGAGCAGTTCGTCGAATTGCGCGGGCTCAACGCTGCCTACGCGCAGCGGCATGGCTTCCCTTTCATCATCGCGGTGCTCGGCCATACGCGTGCCGGCATCTTCGACGCCCTGCGCATGCGCATTCATCGGGACTCCGACGCCGAGCGCGAAGAGGCGCTGCGGCAAATCGGCCTGATCACGCGGCGCCGCCTGGCCGCACTGTTCCGCGTCCCCGAAACCGATCGTTCACCCCTGAAAGCCACGACATGATCGACAAGCCCCTGAGCCGCCGCTCCTTCCTCCCCACCAGCCTGGCGCTGGGTGGCCTCGGCCTGCAACTGGCCAGCGCCGGCAACGCGCACGCCGCAGATGCGCCCGCCATGCCGGCGGGCCTCACCACCGCGCCGGTGTCGCAGGCCGAATTGAGCCCGCGCCTCACGATGCACGCCATCGACATCTTCCATGGGACGCCCGGTGCCGCCATGAAAGTCGACCTGTCCGTGCTCGAGAACGGCGCCTACAGGCCGATCAAGTCGATCCAGACCTCGCCGAACGGCCGCCCGACCGACCCGCTGCTGCTCGAGAGCACCTACAAGGCCGGCCGCTACGAGGTGCTGCTGCACATCGACGAATACTTTTCGCGGCTCGACACGCCGCTGCCCAAGCCCACCTTCCTGTCGACCGTGCCGCTGCGCTTCGTCGTGCGCAATCCGCAGGACCGGATCCATCTCGCGATCCTGTTCACGCCCTGGAGCTACTCGTACTACCGGGGCAGCTGACCCGGCGAATCGTCTTCTTCATCTTCACCAGGAACCTCACCATGGCAGGCATCTCGACACACGTTCTCGACAGCTCCAGCGGTCGTCCCGCGGCGGGCGTCCGCATCGACTTCTCGGCCTTCGACGGCACCAGCTGGAAGCTCATCAAGACCATCACCACCAACAAGGACGGCCGCACCGATGCGCCCGTGCTGGCCCCCGCGGACGCCAAGGTCGGGCAGTACGAACTGCTGTTCTACGTCGGCGACTTCTTCCAGCGACCCGGTGCGAACCTGTCCGAGGCCCCGTTCCTCGACACCGTGCCGGTGCGCTTCTCGATCTTCGACGCGAAGCAGCACTACCACGTGCCGATGCTGTGCTCCGGCTGGAGTTGCTCGACGTATCGGGGGTCTTGAGGCGGCTCGGTCACCAGTTGGCTTCGCGCTCCGGTGTGGCCGTGATGTGGTGGATCGACAGGTCGGCGCCGTCGTATTCCTCTTCCTGCGACAGCCTCAAGCCCATCGTGCGCTTGAGCGCGCCGTAGACCACCGCCCCCGCCGTGAAGGCCCATACGACACCGATCACCACGCCGATGAACTGCGCCATCAGGCTGACGCCGCCGATCCCGCCCAGCGCCCGCTGGCCGAAGATGCCAGCCGCGATGCCGCCCCAGGTGCCGCACAGTCCGTGCAAGGGCCAGACGCCGAGCACGTCGTCGACCTTCCATTTGTTCTGCGTGAGGGTGAACATGTAGACGAAGATCGCGCCCGCCACGCCGCCGACAACGAGGGCGCCCAGCGGGTGCATCAGGTCGGAGCCGGCGCAGACCGCGACCAGCCCCGCCAACGGTCCGTTGTAGACGAAGCCCGGATCATTCTTGCCGAGCGCGAGCGCCACCAGCGTGCCGCCCACCATCGCCATCAGCGAGTTGACCGCCACCAGACCGGAGATCTTGTCGATGCTCTGCGCACTCATGACGTTGAAGCCGAACCAGCCCACGCACAGCACCCACGCGCCAAGGGCCAGGAAGGGGATGTTCGACGGTGGATGCGCACTGAGCGATCCGTCGCCGCGATACCGGTTGCGGCGCGCGCCCAGCAGCAAGACCGCCGGCAGCGCCAGCCATCCGCCCACCGCATGCACCACCACCGAGCCCGCGAAGTCGTGGAACGCGTGCCCGGTCGTTGATTCGATCCAGGCCTGGATGCCCAGCGCCTTGTTCCAGGCGATGCCTTCGTACAAGGGGTAGACGAGTCCGACGATGACCGCCGTCGCGATGAGCTGCGGCCAGAACTTCGCACGTTCCGCGATGCCGCCTGAAATGATGGCGGGGATCGCGGCGGCAAAGGTCAGGAGGAAGAAAAACTTCACCAGCTCATAGCCGTTTTGCTGCGCCAGTTCGTCGGCGCCGATAAAAAAGTGCGCTCCGTAGGCCACCCCATAGCCGACAAGAAAATAGACGACCGTCGACACCGAAAAATCGACCAGGATCTTCACCAGCGCATTGACCTGGTTCTTCTTGCGGACCGTCCCGAGCTCCAGAAAGGCAAATCCCGCGTGCATGGCCAGGACCATGATGGCGCCGAGAAGAATGAACAACGCGTCAGCGCCCCGATGTAGTGCATCCATGAAATGTTTCGTACCGATATTGCTTTTGAGTGGTGCATTGCCGACCTCCGATCGGCATTCGCAGGACGAAGAAAGCAATATTGGTGCCTATTTGGCTTACTCGTGGTGCGACAGTCGCACTTTGGTGCGCACTGGACCTGAGCCAGGGACATTCGGACATCGGTGGGGCGGAATCGCGCACGCAAAGGACGAGCATGGCGAAGTCCGTTCGGGGCACCCGCGGAACCGGCTTTGCCAGGCCGCCGGTTGCGCCCGCTCGAGGGGGCTCGAGGGGGAGGGGCGCAGGCGCTTCTGGGATGTTTCATCCCAGGTGAGAGTCGATAATCTTTTTCACCCGGCCTTCTGGGGGATGGGCTCCCATGGCGGATGTTCGAGAACCCTATTCGATTGTTTTGAACTCTTTCAGCTTCGACCTTTCCACCTTCGACGCAGCCATCGTCGACCTCGACGGCACGATGGTCGATACGATCGGCGACTTCGTTGTTGCGCTCAATCTCATGCTCGACGACCTGTCGCTATCGCACGTCACCGCCAAGGACGTCGAATCCATGGTCGGAAAGGGTTCAGAGCACCTGATCCGCTCGACCTTGTGCCACGTGCGCGGCAGCGATGCCGACGAAGCCCTGTGCGACGCGGCCTGGCGGCACTACACGCGCCACTATCTCGCCATCAACGGCCAGCACTCGGCTGTCTATCCGGGGGTGGTCGAAGGCCTGGAGGCCATGCGCGCAAAAGGCATCCGACTGGCATGCCTCACCAACAAGCCGAACGACTTCGCCAAGCCGCTGCTCGCGGCCAAGGGACTCGACGGCTACTTCGAATTCGTATTCGGCGGCGACGCCTTCGAGCGCAAGAAGCCCGATCCGCTGCCCTTGCTGAAAACCTGCGAGGCACTCGGCACCTCACCCGCGCGAACGCTCATGGTCGGCGACTCCAGCAACGACGCGCAGGCCGCCCGGGCGGCCGGTTGCCCGGTCGTCCTCGTCACCTACGGCTACAACCACGGCGAGCCAATCAAGTACGTCGATGCCGACGCCTTCGTCGACAGCCTGGCCGAACTCAGGTCGGCTTGCCCAGAAGAGCGTCCTTGAGTTTCCAGTCGGCCGGGTTCGGGCCGAGCCAGATTCGCAGCAAGGCGTTGAAGAACGCCTGTTCCTTGATGGATTCGCCCTGCACCGCGCCCTTGACGGTGATCACCGTGCCTGTGCCGGGCACCCAGTCGACCGTGAAGGTATCGCCGGCCTTCAACTGCTTCTGGTCGGCGAACAGCTGGCCCATGCGCAGCAGGCCGGGCACGAGTTGGCCGAACTCGTTGCGCGGCGAGTTGTCCTCGACGCCGCGGAGGAACAGCTTGCCGAATTCGTTGGCGTCGATGTCGCGCAGCAGGGTGATCGTCAGGCGCTTGGGGCCCGCGGCGGCGAGCACCTCCTCGGTGGTTCCCACCTTGTTTCCGAGGTAGAGCCCGGCCGTGTAGACCTTCAGGATGGTCTTGTAGCGAATGCCCGCGCCGTTGAGTTGCAGCTTGCTGCCGCGCAGTTCGATGCCGTCGTCCAGCTTGACGCCCGCCACGTCGATGGCGGCGGCCGAAGCGCCCAGGGCGCCGAGCGAAGCCAATGCGATCAGCGCCGAACGAAGTGATCGCCGGATGGCAGTCTGGAACATGGATCTCCTTTGGGTGCGAACGAACGAGAGCCTGAATGTATCTTTTTGTACGCGCATTCTCGCTCGGCTAAACTCGCCGCTCCATGTTCATTCATCACGTCATCCAGACAGGTCAAGGCAGCCGGGGAGCCTGGCCCTGGCGTCGCCCGTCGTCGCTGTCTCGTTGATTGCACGGCGCACGCCGTGCGCCCGCGGCGCCTGATCAGTATTCCTGGACTCAGGGCCATCCATGAATGACAACGCCGCCGGCCACCGAAGCGCCGGCCGGCAGACGGAGGACATCCCGTGATCACCGAACTCGAATTCAAAAGCCTCAGCGCCCAGGGTTACAACCGCATCCCGCTGATGATCGAGGCCTTTGCCGACCTCGAAACCCCGCTCTCGCTCTATCTCAAGCTGGCACACACCAAGGACGGCGGCAAGTTCAGCTTCCTGCTCGAATCCGTCGTCGGCGGCGAGCGCTTCGGCCGCTACAGCTTCATCGGCCTGCCGGCCCGCACGCTGATCCGCGCCAGCGGCTTCGGCGCCGAGGCCCGCACCGAGGTCGTCACCGACGGCCAGGTCGTCGAAACGGCCACCGGCAACCCGCTCGACTTCATCGAGGCCTACCAGCGCCGCTTCAAGGTCGCGCTGCGCCCCGGCCTGCCGCGCTTCTGCGGCGGACTGGCCGGCTACTTCGGCTACGACGCGGTCCGCTACATCGAGAAGAAGCTCGAGAAAACCTGCCCGCCCGACACGCTCGGCTGCCCCGACATCATGTTGCTGCAGTGCGAGGAACTGGCCGTTATCGACAACCTCTCCGGCAAGCTCTACCTGATCGTCTACGCCGACCCGACGCGGCCCGAGGCCTATGCCAACGCCAAGCGCCGCCTGCGCGAACTGCGCGAACAGCTCAAGTATTCGGTGGCAGCGCCGCAAGTCAGGCCGAGCCAGCCGCACCCGCCCGAGCGTTCTTTCGCCAAGGCCGACTATCTGGGCGCAGTCGAACGCGCCAAGGATCTCATTGCCGGCGGCGACTTCATGCAGGTGCAGGTCGGCCAACGCATCAGCAAGCGCTACACCGAGTCGCCGTTGTCGCTGTACCGCGCGTTGCGTTCGATGAACCCGTCGCCCTACATGTTCTTCTACAACATGGGCGAATTCCACGTCGTCGCGGCTTCGCCCGAGATCCTGGTGCGGCAGGAGAACATGCCCGACGGCGAGCAGAAGGTGACGATCCGGCCGCTCGCCGGCACGCGCCCGCGCGGCGCGTCGATCGAACTCGACAAGGCGGCGGAACTCGAGCTCATCAACGACCCGAAGGAGCGTGCCGAGCACGTCATGCTCATCGACCTGGCGCGCAACGACATCGGCCGCATCGCGAAGATCGGCACGGTGAAAGTCACCGAAGCCTTCGCTGTCGAGCGCTACAGCCATGTGATGCACATCGTGAGCAACGTCGAGGGCACGCTGAAGGACGGCATGACCGCGATCGACGTGCTCAAGGCGACCTTCCCGGCAGGCACCTTGACCGGCGCGCCAAAGGTCCACGCCATGGAACTGATCGACGAACTGGAGCCGATCAAGCGCGGGATCTACGGCGGCGCCTGTGGCTACATCAGCTACGCAGGCGACATGGACGTGGCCATCACCATCCGCACCGGCATCATCAAGAACCAGGTGCTCCACGTGCAGGCGGCCGCGGGGGTCGTGGCCGATTCAGTACCCGAGCTTGAATGGAGAGAAACCGAGGCCAAGGCGCGAGCGCTGCTCAGGGCGGCCGAACTGGTCGAGGAGGGGCTGGAATGAGCACGCCCGACATCCAGAACGACTTCTCGCACGAGATCATCGGCGCCGCCGTCGAAGTGCAGCGTGTGCTCGGCACGGGCTTGAGCGAAAGCGCGTATGCCGCGGCGCTCGAAGTCGAACTCGCCGAGCGCGAGATCGGTTTCAAGCGCGACGTGCCGCTGTCGGCCAGCTACAAGGGCCGGCCCCTCGGCGAGGTGTACCGTGCCGGCTTCGTCGTCGAGCAATCGGTGATCGTAGAGATCAGGGCCGCCGATGTGCTGACCGACTTCCACCGTGCGCAAGTCATGGCCGCATTGCGGCTGTCGGGCCTCAAGCTGGGCCTGCTGATCAACTTCAACATCTTCCCCGTCGTCAAAGGCGTCCACAGGATCGTGAGCAAGCCATGAAAGTCTTGATGATCGACAACTACGATTCGTTCACCTTCAACATCGTCCAATACCTGGGCGAACTGGGTGCGGACGTCGAGGTGCAGCGCAATGACGAGATCAGCGTCGAACAGATCGGCGAGCGCATCCAGGCAGGTGTCGCGCGCCTGGTGATATCGCCCGGACCGTGCTCGCCAGCGGAGGCCGGCGTCTCGGTTCCGGCCATCAAGGCCTTCGCCGGCAAGTTGCCCATCCTTGGCGTATGCCTCGGCCATCAGGCCATCGGCGCGGCCTTTGGCGGCAGGATCGTTCGCGCCAAGCAACTCATGCACGGCAAGACCAGCGAGATCACAACCACGCAAGAGGGGGTTTTCGCCGGCCTGCCCGAGAAGTTCGTCGTCAACCGCTACCACTCCCTCTCGATCGAACGCGAGACTTGCCCGAAGTCGCTGGCCATCACCGCCTGGACCGACGACGGAGAGATCATGGGCGTGCGCCACACCGATTTCGCACAGGACGTGCGCATCGAGGGCGTGCAGTTCCATCCCGAATCGATCCTCACCGAGCATGGCCACGCGATGCTCAAGAACTTCCTGGACTGAGCATGTCAACCACCCCGGCCACCGTCGACCTTCGCAGCGACACCGTCACGCAACCCACGCCCGCGATGCGCGCCGCCATGGATGCGGCGCCGCTGGGCGATGACGTGTTCGGTACCGATCCGAGCGTCAACGCGCTGCAGGAAAAGATCGCCGCCATGCTCGGATTCGAAGCCGCGCTGTTCGTCCCCACCGGCACGCAGAGCAACCTCTGCGCGATCCTCTCGCACTGCGGCCGCGGCGACGAATACATCGTCGGCCAGATGGCCCATTGCTACCGCTGGGAAGGCGGCGGTGCGGCGGTGTTCGGCAGCGTGCAACCGCAGCCGCTCGACCATGCGCCCGACGGCTCGATTCCGCTTGCCCACATCGAAGCTGCGATCAAGCCCGACGACGCGCATTTCGCGCGGACGAAGATGCTCGCGCTGGAGAACACGCTCGGCGGCAAGCTGCTGCCGTTCGACTATGTCCAGGCCGCCACCGGCCTGGCGAAATCGAAGGGCTTGCAGCGCCACCTCGACGGCGCGCGCCTCTTCAATGCCGCCGTGGCGCAGGCCGCGAATACCGGCGGCGATGCGCGCGCAGAGGCCCGCCGTATCGCGCAGTGCTTCGACAGCGTTTCGGTGTGCTTCAGCAAGGGCCTCGGCGCGCCGATCGGATCGGCCTTGTGCGGTTCACGCGAGTTCATCTCGCGCGCGCACCGCATCCGCAAGATGGCCGGCGGCGGCATGCGCCAGGCCGGCCTGCTCGCAGCCGCGGCATCGCACGCGCTCGACCATCACATCGATCGCCTGTCGGAGGACCACGCGCTCGCCAAACGGCTTGCCGACGGCCTGGCCGGCATCGAAGGATTCGTCGTCGAGCCGCCCCAGACCAACATCGTCTTCGTCGACCTCGAAGGCGCAGCCAAGGCGCGCTCGGCCGAACTGCTCGCGCATCTCGCGGCCAACGGCATCCTGGCCACCGGCCTCTACAAGCTGCGCTTCGTCACGCACCTCGACGTCGATACAGCCGGCGTGGACCGCGCGCTCACCGTCGTCCGCCAATTCCTCAACACCTGAGAACCTGGGAAACAGACATGCCCATCACCCCGCAGGAAGCGCTCCAGCGCACCATCGAACATCGCGAGGTCTTCCACGACGAGATGCTGCACATCGTGCGGCTCATCATGAGCGGCGAATGCTCGCCCGTGATGATGGCCGCGCTGATCACGGGCTTGCGCGTCAAGAAGGAAACCATCGGCGAGATCACCGCCGCGGCGCAGGTCATGCGCGAGGTGTCGACCAAGGTGCCGGTGGCCGACACCACGAATCTTGTCGACATCGTCGGCACGGGTGGCGACGGCTCGCACACCTTCAACATCTCGACCTGCTCGATGTTCGTCGCGGCCGCGGCGGGCGCCAAGGTCAGCAAGCATGGCGGGCGCAGCGTGTCGAGCAAGTCGGGCAGCGCGGATGTGCTGGAACTGCTCGGTGTCGACATCAACCTCAAGCCGGAGCAGATCGCCAAATGCATCGCCGACGTCGGCATCGGCTTCATGTTCGCGCCGAACCACCATCCCGCCATGAAGAACGTCGCGCCGGTTCGCAAGGAACTCGGCATCAAGACCATCTTCAACATCCTCGGCCCGCTGACCAACCCGGCCGGCGCGCCGAACATCCTCATGGGCGTGTTCCATGCCGACCTGGTCGGCATCCAGGTGCGCGCGCTGCAGCGACTCGGCACCGAGCATGCGCTCGTGGTCTACGGCCGCGACGGCATGGACGAGATTTCGCTGGGTGCCGCCACGATGGTCGGCGAACTGCGCAACGGTGAGATCCGCGAATACGAGATGCACCCCGAAGACTTCGGCTTCGCGATGTCGAGCAACCGCGCCCTGCGCGTGGAGACGCCGGAGCAGTCGAAGGCCATGCTCATGGGCGTGCTCGACAACCAGCCCGGCGCGGCGCGCGACATCGTCCTGCTCAACGCGGGCGCGGCGCTGTATGCGGCGAACGTGGTCGACTCCGTGGCGGCGGGCGTCGACAAGGCGCGCGCGACGATCGAGTCCGGCGCGGCAAAGGCCAAGCTCACCGAATTCATCAAGGCCACGAAAGCGGCGGGAGCGAGCTGAACATGTCCGACATCCTCGACAAGATCGTCGCGGTCAAGCACCAGGAAGTGGCCGCCTTGAAGCAGCGCACGCCGCTGGATGCCATTCGCTTCGATGCCGAAAGCCGGGTGCTCACGCGGGACTTCGTGGGCGCGATGCGCGCCAAGATCGCGGCGGGCCACGCGGCGGTCATCGCGGAGGTCAAGAAAGCCAGCCCGAGCAAGGGCGTGATCCGCGCCGACTTCATCCCGGCGGACATCGCGCAGAGCTACGCCGAAGGCGACGGCTCCATCAGCGCGGCCTGCCTTTCGGTGCTGACCGACAAGCAGTTCTTCCAGGGCAGCAACGACTATCTCAAGCAGGCCCGCGCATCGTGCGAGTTGCCGGTGCTGCGCAAGGACTTCATGGTCGACGCGTGGCAGATCTACGAATCGCGCGCGATCGGCGCCGATGCCATCTTGCTGATCGCTGCCGTGCTCGACGACGCGCAGATGAAGGATTTCGAGGCCATCGCCGCAGGGCTCGGCATGGCGGTGCTGGTGGAGGTGCATGACGCCGCCGAACTCGAGCGCGCGCTCAGGCTCAAGACGCCGCTGGTCGGCGTCAACAACCGGAACCTGCGCAATTTCGAGGTCTCGATCCAGACCACGATCGACCTGCTGCCCAAGCTGCCGGCCGATCGCCTGCTGGTCACCGAGTCGGGCATCGCCACCCGAGACGACGTCGCCAGGCTGCGCGTCGCCGGCATCCATGCATTCCTGGTCGGCGAGACCTTCATGCGCGCCGACGAACCCGGCGACGCGCTCGCAGAACTTTTCCGCTGAGGCGTTTCGATGGCAGAAGCACGCACGGATCAACTGTCGAGCAACAACCCGGCCGATTGGCCCGTCGCGCCCGGCTGGCAGCCGCTGGTCGACGAGTTCTTCGGCAGCGCCGTCGGCCAGAAGCTGCTGGGTTTCCTGGGCGACCGCCTCGCGGACGGTGCCGTGATTTTTCCGCCGCAACCGCTGCGCGCGCTCCAACTTACCCCGCCCGAGCAGGTGCGCGTCGTGATCCTCGGCCAGGACCCGTACCACGGCCGGGGACAAGCCGAGGGACTGGCCTTCTCGGTCGCACCCGGCGTGGCCATTCCGCCGTCCCTGCGCAACATCTTCAAGGAGTTGTCGCGCGACCTCGGCACGCCGACGCCGAAATTCCCGAATCCGGGGGGAAGCCTCTCCGGATGGGCGAAAAAGGGCGTGTTGCTGCTCAACACCTGCCTGACCGTGGAAGAGGCGCAGCCGGCCAGCCACGCGGGCCGCGGCTGGGAGGTCCTGACCGACGCTGTCATCCGTCACGTCGCGCAGGGCGAGCGCTCTGTTGTTTTTATGCTCTGGGGCTCGCACGCGCAGAGCAAGCGGGCCCTGATCGACATGAAGTGCCACAAGGTGCTGATCGCCAACCACCCCTCGCCGCTTTCCGCGCTGCGCCCGCCGCTGCCCTTCATCGGATGCGGCCATTTCGGGCAGGCGCGGGCCTGGCGCGACGCGCAAGGAGCCGGTTCAGTGCAAAATATCGGGTAACAACATCGACGGCACGTATCAATCGTGCTATATTCCGAGGTTCGCCGGAGAGGTGGCCGAGTGGTTAATGGCAGCAGACTGTAAATCTGCCCTCTTACGAGTACGCTGGTTCGAATCCAGCCCTCTCCACCAGCGACGAAATGGACAGAAAGAGCGTTTGGAATTTGCCTGAATTTGGCTGAATTTGGGATTCGGGGGTGCTTGTTGAAGTGCCCCAGATGCGGGAGTAGTTCAATGGTAGAACCCCAGCCTTCCAAGCTGATGACGCGGGTTCGATTCCCGTCTCCCGCTCCAGTGGGTCCGTTTTCGTTGTTGGAAGCGATTGGTTTGCAAAAAAAGCCCTTTTGGCTCAGTGGTAGAGCACTCCCTTGGTAAGGGAGAGGTCGCGGGTCCGATTCCCGCAAAGGGCACCAAATTTCAGGGTGTGGCGCAGCGCCCACTCCCGGGTCGTGTTGATGGTTGGCGAGTTGTCACCGCGACGTCGCGACCCCATGTCAGTGTGTTGATCCAGTAATTTTCGGAGCGAAAAAATGGCAAAAGGCAAGTTCACCCGCACCAAGCCGCACGTCAACGTCGGCACGATCGGTCACGTCGACCATGGCAAGACCACGCTGACCGCTGCGATTGCCACGGTGTT